>NZ_JBSWZS010000003.1:0-148285 GCF_054170725.1 Mycoplasma pogonae
ATATGAACTTTTGTTTGAAAACATGAATAGGAAGTTTTGTTTGAAAATACACATTTAATTAAATTTATTAGTTAATAAATTAAAATAAATATATAATTAATAAACTTGAAAATGATTAAATTCATGACTGAAACGGAGCATTAAATAATAATTATGGTAATTGAATATAATTTAGATAAATTTCTTTGAAAGTATCGACTTTTAAAGCGCTTATCAATTGCAATTTGAATTGGCACCCCTTTAATAATTATTTTATTCGCATTATATTTGGCTTATTTTTCACTTGGCAGCTTAGTTAGGGCTAATGTGATTGCAATGAATGATTTAGAAATATCATGAGCTGGATCCATTGTATTTGCAATTATTGCGTTTTTTTTACTTGTAATTTATTTTATATTAATAACAGCTTGTGGTGTGATGAAAGTTTTAATGATTTTAAAATTAGCAGATCTAGTTAGTTACTTCAAAGATAATCTTGAAGAATTTAAAAATATCGAACGCATTAGAACTATGATGGTATGAAGTTTCTTTATTCCATTTGGAACTATTGCCACAATTATAACGCAACGCAAAAATATTGAGCAGCTTAAAAAAGTTTGTCGCCAAACTAAACAAAACCCAAAACAAAATAGTGAAAATCCCGCTAATTAAAAGCAGGATTTTTAATTAAAATTTTCTATTCAGTTACAGGTGGATTTGCTGATGGGGTAAGGTTTTTAATTATTTCTTCATTCCAAAGTCTTTTATATTCTAGTAGGTCTGTTTGCATTTCACTTATAAATTGAAGTATATTTTGACCTGTGAAATCTTTCGCAGAACCACCAAAATCTTTGAACACTTCACCACTTGGTGTATAAAATCTTACAAATTTAAATTTTAGATTTGTAATCGATACTTCTAGATAAAGTAATGACTGAATTTTATCTATGTTCGCTGGTTTTATAAATGCTAAATTACCTATTGAAAATCCAACTCCGCCAAATAATTCTGTTTTCTTTAGTTCGCGATCGGAATTTTATTAATTTCTTGAGCAACTAAATTTAAAATTAAATTTTTATCACCTTGTGGATAATTATTTTTTGCTAATAAATTAACTAATTTAACATAAACCGGATTATTAACTGGTTGCTCAGAACTTAAATCTAAGCTAATATCATAAAAAAATTTTCAGAAAGTTTATCAACAACATTTTTTGTTGCAATTTTATTGGTATTTTCACCACAAGCAATTAATGCTACAGGAGCTATTGTTGCAATTGGTGTCAATGATAATAATTTAATATATAGATTTAAATTATAAAATATATTTTTAAAATTATTAAGTTTTTGTAATTTATTTGTAGAATTTAAAACAAAATTTTTATAATTTTTTATGAACTTGAATTAAAAAAACAAAATTTAGAATTTTAAATTAGCTTCTTATTTAACATTATGTAAAGAATTACAAAACCTAGGTTTTGTAGCTCAATATAGATAAAATACATAAAAAACTCGTGCAATTCCTAAAAAATTGAAAAAATAAAAATTCAATTCTAATTCAGATTTTGTGTAAAAGATAAAAAACTAAAAAATCAAGTCAAATAAGAAAAATATAAAAAAATGAAAAATTATGCAATTTCTAAAAAAATGCGAATTAAAGCAATAATAGTTAAAAAATTAATGGATTTGTATGGAATTTAAGGTTTCCTTCGTAAATTTATTATAAAAATTCTTTAAGAATCAAAATTAAATTTAAAAAAACTAAAAATTATAATTTATCTAATTTTATAACTTTCTTTATTGAATAAACTAACAAACTTAATTTATGAATTAACTTTCTATTTTAATTTTGAAATATTTCTTTTTTGTAAAACGCGAGCAATTAGAAAAATTACTACTCCAATAGCCACTGAACCTATATAAGAAGATAACATAACTGTGTGTTTAACTTGTCAAGCTTCATTTAAAACAACTGGAAATAAAGTAAATAATAAGACAATAAAAATAGCAGCAATTGCACTAAGATATAAAATGTGTTGTCAAATGGAAATAGTTTGTATTTTTTTATAATGTCTTTTTAAAATTACTAAAAATGCTCCTAAATATGTCACAATATAGACTATAGTTCCTGTAGTTAAAGCACTTTGAAAAGAATCATCGACTTTTAAAGCAAATGGCAAAATTACAAAAAAAGTCATTGATACAATCACAATTGCTAAGCCCAATAATGTTGCATTAGCTTGAACTCCATATTTATTTTTCTTTACAAATATTTGTGGTAAATATCCCTGCTCTGCTAATGGTGCTAAAATTCGAGGATATACCACGGCATAAGCTAATTGTCCCGAAATTCGATTAGCAACAATTCCGATTAAGAAAATAATAGTTCCGGCTCAACCAAAAGCTTTTTGTCAAATCCCTTCAAACCCTTGAACAGCATAAGAATTTTTAATACCTAAAAACAAAATATAAGTAATTAAATAAAATGCTAAAACAACTAAGTAAATTAAAATCATTGATTTTTTAAAGTTTTTATTTCGACTATCATTAGTAATTGTTGATAAGGAATTGAATCCATTAAAACTAAAAATAAAAGCCATAGCGTTTGCAGTAATTAAACTAATGCTGACTTGATTTTTAGCATTTATAACATACTCAAAATTATTTTTATAATCTCATTCATTAAAAGCGAAATAAGCAATAATAAAAAAAGCACCAAATATAATTAATCATTTAAAAAAACCGAATAAAAATAAAAATATTTTCGAAAATTTCAAGCCAAAAATTCCTACAATACTGATTAAAATAAAAAAAACTAATGAAGCAATCATATAATAAATTTCATGTTCAGGATTTTTATCAATCCATTGAGTGATTAATTTTTGCAAAAACAATGGCGTTGCTGCTGAAACTAAGACAAGTTGTAATAACTGGTTTCAACCATGAAAAAAACTTCAAAAAGGTGAAAATATTTTTGTTGCATATCCATAAACTCCACCAGTTTCTTTAGGAAAGCTATTACTTAAGTTTGCAAAAGCTAGCATCACAGCAAAAGCAATAAATGCAGCAACCCCTAAAGAAATCAAAGACCAAGGACCTAATTTAGATCCACTTGACATAGCGCCAATAAAACCAAAACCAACAATTCAATTAAATCCAAAATAAATAAACTGTCATTTATCAAATTTATTAGAATCTTTTTTTTGTTCAATTTTTGTTGTATTTGACATTTTAAATTTCATAACCTCTTTCATTCATTTGTTTATTTTTTTAATAAAAAAATGAAGTGGAATAGTAACATATTTTTTAGCTTGACAATTCCTACTTCATTTTTTCAAAAAATTATACCTTAGCCAATTTTTTTAGAAAATAAATTTCTAAAAATTTTGCACTAATGATAACTTTTAAAATCCAATAAAAAATAAAAAGCAAAAAATACTTAGCATATTTAAGTTTTTTGGTAAAATTTTATTACTTTAGTTTGTAAAGTAGCGAGTTTAATGGCTTTAAAAGACATTTTATGTTATTTTTTTATTTTAAAAATCCACTCTAAGGAGAAATGAATGGTAAAAATTAGATTGAAAAGAATCGGTAGCAAATACAACCCTTTCTATAAAGTTGTAGCTGCTGATGCAAAAGCGCCGCGTGACGGAAGATTTATTGAAGTTATTGGACATTACAATCCAAAAACTAAAGAATTAAAAGTTGAAAAAGAATTAGTTTTCAAATGATTATCTTTAGGAGCTGTTCCAACGGATACTGCAAAAAGATTATTAAGAAAAGAAGCAATCTTAGAAACTTTTGCAACTAAAAAAGAGCAACAAAAAGTTGCTTAGTTTTAACAAAACTATGAAAATCAATTTTTTAACTTTATTTCCTAAATATTTTGAACCCTTTATCAATGAATCGATTATAGCGAAAGCAATTTCTAAAGGTTTAGTTGAAATTAATGTAATTGACATTCGTGAATTTAGTCAAAACAAGCATAACAAAGTTGATGATGAAATTTATGGCGGCGGTCACGGAATGTTATTGCAAGTTGAACCAATTGATTTAGCATTACAACAATGTGGTGGTAAAAAAATTGTTATGTCAGCTCAAGGTAAAACTTTTAATCAAAAAATTGCTCATGAACTAGCAAATGAAAAAGAAATTACAATTATTGCAGGACGCTATGAAGGTTTTGATGAAAGAATTATTGATTATTTAGTAGATGAAGAAATTTCAATTGGTGACTATGTATTAACTGGAGGTGAGTTATCAGCAATGGTTGTTGCTGATGCTGTAATTCGCTTAGTTAATGGTGTAATTAAGAAAGAATCATATTTATATGAATCATTTCAAAACCAAGGCCTTTTAGACTATCCTCAATACACACGTCCAAGAGAATATAAAGGCATGAAAGTTCCTGAAGTTTTATTTAATGGTAATCATGCAGAAATTGAAAAATGAAAACAATCCAAACAATGAGAAAAAACTCAAAAAAATCGCCCAGATATAATTGAAAGGATAAAAAATGCAAAATAGATTAATTGCCGCTGTTGAAAATTCACAAATTCGTAAAGATTTACCGCATTTTCGTGTTGGTGATAACGTTAAAGTTCACTTCAGAATTAAAGAAGGAACAAAAGAAAGAATTCAGATTTTTGAAGGTTTAGTTATTGCTATGAAACACGAAGGTACAAAAGAAACTTTTGTGGTTAGAAAAATTTCTTATGGTGTAGGTGTTGAAAGAACTTTTCCAATTAACTCACCACTAATTTCAACAATTGAACTAGTGCGTTCTAATAAAGTTAGAAGAGCAAAACTTTACTACATGCGTGAGCGTAAAGGAAAAGCTGCAAGAATGAAAGAAATTCGTCGTTAATATTTATAGTTTACTTATTGTTTTAGTAACTTGCTATCAATACAAATTATATTACCGTGAGGTTAATTCAATAATATAAGAAGCATAAAGCTTCTTTTTATTTGCTTTTTTTAAAAATTTATTTTTTTTTGGAAATTTTTGGAAATTTATAGTATATTAATTTAACTATGAGTAAATTAGTTATTGTTGAATCACCAAATAAAGAAAAAACTATTAAAAAATATTTAGGTGAAGATTATGAAGTTATGGCTTCAGTTGGTCATATTGTAAAAATGAAAACCTCAGGTAAAATGGGTTTAGGAATCGATTTTGAAAATTGAGAACCAGAATATGTAATTGACCCAACTAAAAGAGAGATTGTCAAAAAACTAAAAAAAGCTGCTGAAAAGGTTGAAGAAGTATTAATTGCAACTGACCCTGATCGTGAAGGTGAAGCAATTGGTGAAAATCTTGTTAAATTTTTAAAAGTGGAAGATAAATACCAAAGAATTAAATATAATGAAATTACTAAAGAAGCAATTTTAAGAGCACTAGAGCACCCGTTAAAAATTGATGAAAATTTAGTTAAATCACAAAAAACTCGTCGAATGATTGATAGAATTATTGGTTTTAGATTATCAAATCTAATTAATCGCAAAATTGCAAATGCTCCAACTAATCCTTCGGCGGGTAGAGTGCAGTCGGTGGCGCTGAAATTAATTATTGATCGCGAAAAAGAAATTAATGATTTTATTCCAATCCATTACCACACTATCAAAGCTGTTATTAATAAAAATATTATTGCAACATATTTTAAAAAAACAGATGATAAAAATTGAGATGATAGCTGAGTTAAACCTGAAGAGATCACAACTATTATGGAACAATTAAAAGGTGATTTAGTTGTTAATGAGGTTAAAACTTCGAAACGTACTGAAAAACGATTTACTCCATTTAAGCAATCGGCATTATATAAAAAAGCTGGTTTAGCAGCTTCAACTGTTCAAAGTGCGCTGCAAAAGCTTTATGAAGGATTTGGAGAAGGTGGTTTAATTTCTTATCCAAGAACTGATTCAACTCGTTTATCAACAACTTTTATTGATCAAGGTAAAGCTTATATTAATAAAAAATTTGGTTCTGAGTATGTTTCTAAAATTATTAAAGGTGTAGCTGGCGATCAAGATGCTCACGAGGCAATTCGTCCAACTGATGTTAATTTGACTCCTGAAGCGGCTAAAAATTTAAATCAATTAAATGATATTGAGTTACGTGTTTACACATTAATTTATAACAATACTTTGCAATCGCTAATGGAACCACCAGTTCGAAATGTTACATCATTTAAATTAAGTAATAATGATCATCAATTTAAAATGTCAGCATCAAAAATAATTTTTGATGGTTATTATGCTTTAAATAAAGATGAACAAGAAGCTGAAACTGAATTGCCTAATTACCAGCAAGGTGATAAAATTTTGGTTGAAGAATATGTTGATGAAAAACACGAAACTAAACCACCAGCTCGTTATAATGATGGATCATTAATCGAAACACTAGATGAAATTAAGGTAGGTCGCCCTTCCACTTTTGCTTCAACTGTAAAAATTTTAAAAGAAAGATTATATTCGGAACAAGAAGGTAAAGCTTTAAAACCAACTTCTTTTGGTGACATTGTTAATGAAATGTTAGTAACCAATTTTCCTAATATCATCAATGAAACTTATACTTCAAAAGTAGAAGAAAATTTAGATTTAATTGCTGAAGGTAAGCAAAATTATAAAGAAACAATGCAACATTTTTGAGATGTTTTTGAAAAAGAAGTTGATGCATCAGCTGAAAAAATTCAAAAACAAGAAATTAGCATTGAAAAAACGGGTGAGTTATGCCCTGAATCAAATCATGATTTAATTTATCGCACTAATAAACGAACCGGACAACGTTTCATTGCTTGTTCAGGATTTCCTAATTGCCGGTTTGTTAAATCCGATCCTGATGCGAAACCAACATTTAAAAGAAGGTTTTATAAATCGACTGCCAAATCCGAAACTGAGTCAAAATAACCTTTTTGTTTAAAAATAAATGCAAAATCACTTTTTTAAGTGTTTTTTTTACATTTTTGCCCATTTTTAGCTATATATAAATGGAGGAAAAAATGAAACAAACAAAAAATGCTTATATTCAAGGTATGAAATTTTTTGAAAAAAAGCAAATAACAAACTTATTTTTCTTAGCGTATCAAGAAATGCTTGCAAAAAACAAGTCATCAAATCAAATCTTTCTTTTTAAAACTATTTTACAAAGTTTGGATAAAGATAAACGTTATCTTTTAGAAGTTGAGTTTTTAAACAAAGAATTAAAACCTAATTTTTTTAAAAATAAACTTCAAAATAAACAATATCATCAAAGTCTAGTTGCTGCTATGGATCAATTGTTATTTCATATTTATGCAAATTAATCATTATTACGCTCCGCAAGTAGTTGTGGCTCAAAATGAGTTTGCAACAAATCAGGTTAAAATTATTAAACAAGCTTTGGCAGTTACTACTAACACAAATTTCGCTAACGAATTTGACTATGGATTTGAAAATCATATTTTTGAAATCAAACGTTATTTAAAAACTAATTTATTTGCTTTTAAAATGCAAAATAATGTTAATGGCAATATTGCAATTGCTAAATATGTGCAGCTAAATAATAAAGATACATTTTTTGTTGCTTTTGAAGAAAAACAAAAGCAACAAGATTTAGCAAGTATTTTACCACCTCAGCAAGTTAATGATTTAACATTTGATAAATTAAAAACTGTTGCTTTTGTTATTAATCACCGTCATGATAATTATGAAAAATTATATTTATTAAACCAAATAAAACTTGAGTCTAAAAATTTATACAAAGATTATCAAGTTGATCAACATGGAATTAACTTTAAAACATTAAAACTTCATCGTACTGAAATAACAAAACAGCAAGATCAAATTCAAAAACAAGAAACAATCATTTACAACAATATTGTTTTGTTGCCTCAAAAATTTATTCAAGGAGAGCATAATGTTATTGTTTATAAAGTTGCTGTTTTTAATGATGATAACGAAAATATTGAGCGAGATTTAAATATTGTTGCTAACTCAATTTCTAATTTACCTTTAAAAACTAAAGCTAATTTAGATTTAGAATTTAAAAAATTAGATTCTCCAGAACGCTATGGTAATTTCGATATTATTGGTAATATTGAAATAGTTAGTCATACTTATTATGATTTTATTACCAAACAAACGGTTAAAGGTATGGGTCCCAATTCTCGTCAAGGATACATTATACCTTTTGATTTTAAGGGAATTTTAAACCATGGTGTAAACTTAAATTTAAATTATGATTTTAAAGATATTAATCTATTTTTTCAACAAGAATTTGACTATGAGTTTTTTTCATTAAATAATACAGGAAAAATGAAACTAAAAATTTTGAAAAAAATTTCAGATTTTCAACCTGATGAAACATTATATTTTAAAAATAACCAGCTTAGTTATATTGCAAATGAATTTCATGACTTTCTAACTTTAAAAAATTTAGCTTATAAAAAAGATGAAGAATTTTTTGAATAAACTTTATTATCGTTATAAAAAAATTGTATGAATTTCATCTGCAATTATTATTTTAGCAGCTACAGCAGGCTTAACTTCACTAATTTTTTTGCAAACACAAAAATCTAATATGATTAATCACAATCTCAATGATCGTCGCAAACTTTTGAATAAAGAGGAGGTATTTCCAAAAATCGAAGTAAAAGATTATTTACCATATTTAGAATATAAAAACAATCAATTAATTATTTCTGATAAATTAATTGCCACACTAATTAAAGATTTTGCTAATCGAATAACATTGCCAGAAGGTGATTTAGAAGTTAAATATCAAAAAGTATCAAATCAAAAAATTAATTTTCACTTTACATTTCACTATCAAGGTCAAAAAATAGTTGATCAATTTGCATTTGAAATTAATAATAATTAGTTATAATTTTTTGCATGAAAAATTTAGAAGACAAGGTCATATCATATCTAAAAAAATATACTAAACAAAAATTTAATTTAGATAGTGATATTTTTAAAATTGGAATTGATTCATTAGATTTAGTAGAAATGGTAACTGATCTTGAAGTGGAATTAAATATTTCTATTTCTGATGAAGAATTGCTAAAAATCAAAAAAGTTAAAGATGTTGTTGCTTTAGCTAAAGCTAAAATCAATTAATATTAACCATAGCATAATTACAAAAGAAAACGTTGAGTTTTCTTTTTTTATTTTTGCCAAATATATTTAATTAATAAAAATTTCAAAAATTTTTTTACAAAATTAGCTTTTTCTAGCTATATATAAATGGAGGGAAAAGCCTCCATTAAAAAACTTATTAAATTAAAAAAATAATTACATTATTTTTAATCTATTGATAATTCAAAATCTAGTTTTTTATTCATTTTACCAATAATGTATTTTGAAATTAACTTATTAAAATCATATTTTTAATAAGTTAATAATTTTCGAGCTTATATTAAATGAAAGGAACATATAAATATCATGAACTATGTATTAATTTATTTTGCTTATAAATACAAAGGTGACTTTGATGCTATTTATAAAGCTTTAAAAACAAATGAAATACTTGATAAAAAAACTTTTGAATATATTAAAAGTTCTGTTGATAGTGGCAAAATTCAAGCAATAACAATATTAGATGATCAATATCCTGAGGTGTTTAAATATCTTGCAAAACCACCATTTGTTATTTTTTATAAAGGAAATTGAAACTTAATCAATAATTCTAAAATTATTAGTTTAACTGGTCAATTCAAAAATTCAAATGTTGAACAAGTATTTGAAAAAGCGATTGCAGAAGTTGCTAAAAATTATGTTTTAGTAACTAGTTATTTCCCAAATTTAGAAAAAGAAATTGTTCATTATTACCAAAGGCATGCCAAACCAATTATTTATATTTCTTGCAATGGTGTTGAAGATCCTTATTTTGCTTCTGAAGTCATAGTTTCAGAAAACAATTTAATCATTTCTGAATATCCCGAATTTGCCAATGTATCAAAACAACGTCTACGCGAGCGAAATCGTTTAATTTCAGCTCTAGGCGAATCATTAGTTATCTTTTCATCTACTAAAAAAAGCGGCATTATGAATTTAGTTAGCAATTTTTTAAATATGGGCAAAGAAATTTATTGCTTTCCTGGCGAAATTTCTGATGAAGACAGAAATACTGAGTTAATTATGCAAGGGGCACAAATGATTACCTCAATTAGTAACATCGGAGCTTTAAGTAAGTAAATATTTTTTTTATTAATTAAATTTGTTAAAATAAATGCATAAGTATTTTAACAATTAAGGATGGAAAAATGACTCCACATATTAATGCCAAAAAAAATGAAATTGCTAAATTAGTAATTATGCCAGGCGACCCACTAAGAGCGAAATATATTGCAGAAAATTTTTTAGAAGATGCTAAATTAGTTAATTCAGTAAGAAATTGTTTTTTTTACACAGGAAAATACAATGGTAAAGAAGTTACTGTTGCTGCCTCAGGAATGGGAATTCCTTCAATTGGAATCTATTCTTATGAATTATTTGAATTTTATGATGTTGATAAAATTGTTAGAATCGGTTCAGCAGGAGCTTATACAGCTGACTTGCGATTATATGATACAGTTTTAGTTGAAAGTTCATATTCAGATTCAGGAATTTATGCTGAATTAGCATTAGGTGAAAAAACTCATGTTTTATACCCTGATAAAGAATTAAATGCTGAAATTAAACAAATTGCTGAGCGCGAAAAAATTCAACTTCATGTAGGAAAAATTCATTCCTCTGATGTATTTTATTCATCAAGGCCACTGGCAGAAACGATCGCTAAAACTGAAGCAATTGCTGTAGAAATGGAATCTTTTGGTTTATTTGCTAATGCTAAAAAAACCGGTAAAAAAGCAGCTTGTTTATTAACTATTAGTGATAATTTAATCACACATGAAGAAACAAGTTCAGAAGAGCGAGAAACTAAATTTAAAGATATGATGAAAATAGCTTTAGAACTAGCTTAATATTTATTTATTAAGTTAGTTTTTTATTGCTCCAGAAAGGGCAGAAACGTGAATATTATTAAAATTATTAACAAAAAGAAAAATAAAGAAAAACTTAGCAAAGAAGAAATAGAATATGTAGTTTCAGGATATGTTAATGATGAAATTAAAGACTATCAAATGGCAGCCTTTTTAATGGCAGTTTTATTAAATGATCTTGATGCTGAAGAAACTTCTATTTTAACTTTGGCAATGATGCATTCAGGAAAAGTGATTGACTTAAGTGCAATTAGCGGGATTAAAGTTGATAAGCATTCAACCGGTGGAGTTGGTGATAAAACAACATTAATTATTGCCCCAATTATTGCCGCACTTGGAATACCGGTTGCAAAGATGTCAGGGCGGGGATTGGGATTTACTGGTGGCACAATTGACAAGTTGGAATCAATTCCTAATTTTGAAACAAATTTAACAGAAGAAGAATTTATTAAACATGTTAATCAACATAAAATTGCTATTGTGGGTCAAAATCATGATTTAGTTCCGGCAGATAAAAAAATGTATGCTTTACGCGATGTAACAGGAACTGTGGATTCGATTCCATTAATTGCTTCTTCAATTATGTCTAAAAAATTAGCTACAGGTAGTGATGCAATTTTATTAGATGTTAAATGAGGTAATGGTGCATTTATGCAAACCTTAGAAGATGCTGAAACCCTAGCTCAAAAAATGATTGATATTGGAAAGCATTTGAATCGTGATGTTCGTGTTGAAATAACCAATATGAATCAGCCTTTAGGTCGAGAAATTGGTAATAAAAATGAAGTTTTAGAAGCAATTGCTACACTTGATGGTAAAGGGCCAAGTGATTTAGTTGAATTATGCTACTCTTCTTGTGAAACAATTTTAATACAAGCTGGTAAAGCTAAAAATGAAGAAGAAGCAAGAGTTTTGATTGAGGAAGTAATAGAAAACAAAGCTGCACTGAATAAATTTTATGAGTTTATTGGCTTACAACATGGTGATGTTGCAAAATTAAAAGCAATAGATTTTTGAACTCCAAAATACAAGTACGAAGTTAAAGCGACTGAAGATGGATTTATGAATATTAAATCAGCTCTAATTTTTGGCGAAGTTTCTTCAGAACTGGGCGCAGGAAGGTTAACAAAGGAATCGCCAATTGATTTTGAAGCTGGTATCACAATTAATAAAAAAACAAATGAATTAGTTCAAAATGGTGATGTTATTTTTACACTTTATTCATCAAATCCCATCGCCCCTAAACTAGCTGAAAAATTAGATAAGGCTTATGAAATTGTGAAAAAAATTAACAATACCCCAATTGTAACAAGGAGAATGAAATAAATGAATTACAACAATTTAATTGATCACACTTTATTAAAACCTGAGGCAACCCAAGCTGATATTGATAAATTAATTGCTGAAGCAATTAAATATCAATTTAAAACAATTTGTGTTAACACTTTTTGAGTTAAATACGCTTCACAAAAATTAGTAAATAGTGATATTGGAATCACTGCGGTAATTGGTTTTCCTTTAGGAGCAATGGCTACTGAGGCTAAAATTTTTGAAGCTAAATTAGCGATTGAAGAAGGAGCTTCAGAAATTGATATGGTCATCAATATTGGAAAATTCAAATCTAAAGATTACCTTTATGTTGAACAAGAAATCGCAGCTATAAAGCAAACTATTGGGAATAAAATTCTTAAAGTCATTATTGAAACAGCTTTATTAGATGAAGCAGAAATTGCCATTGCTACTCAACTTGTTGTTAAGGCAAATGCTGATTTTGTAAAAACCTCCACTGGATTTTCAAATCGTGGCGCTTCATTAAAGGATATTGAAATCATGAAAGAAAATACAGCTGGAAAAATCGAAATTAAAGCAGCGGGTGGAATTAAAAACTTGCGAGACATGGAAAATATGTACCGTTTAGGAGCAACGAGATTCGGGACTTCTTCTGCTGTGCAAATTTTAAATCAAGAAAAACCTACTGAAAAATATTAAAATTATTTATAATTGTTTTGTTTTATAAAAAACAAACACAAAAAAGGATGTAGAACATATGCTAAAAATTATTGAACACCCATTGATTCAAACAAAATTAACAATTATGCGCGATAAAGATACTTCACACCATGTATTTAGACAACTATTAAAAGAAATTTCATCATTAATGGTTTATGAAATCATGCGTGATTATCAAACTAAACCTTACAGTGTTGAATCGCCTACTGGAGCAACTGCTCAAGGTGCTAAAATGGATAAAGAGGTTGTAATTGTGCCGATTTTAAGAGCAGGATTGGGAATGGTTGAAGGAATTTTAGATCTCGTACCTTCAGCTCGTGTAGGACACATAGGTTTATTCCGCTATGAAGATACATTTCAAGCGCAAGAATATTTTTACAAAATCCCCGATGTACCAAAAGATTCATTAATGATTGTTGTTGATCCAATGTTGGCGACTGGCGGTTCAGCTGTTGATGCTATTACACGCTTAAAAAAAGATGGTTTCACTAATATTCAACTAGTTTGTTTAGTTGGAGTTAATGAAGGAGTTGAAAAAGTTTTTAGTCAATTTAATGATGTAAAAATTTTCTTAGCAGCTTTAGATAAAGAATTAAATAGTAAAAAATATATTATTCCAGGATTGGGTGATGCTGGTGATCGAATCTTCGGCACTAAGTAACGGTAAAAATGCTTAAAAATAAAAATCATCGCTATCATTCTGTAACATTTAGTATTATTTTTGCAGCGATAATGCTAGCGCATGCATTATTGTTTTCGTTTTTACAAAGGTTCTTTTTTTTTGGAGCCTTTTTAAAATTCGATTTTTCAATTATTTTTATTGTTGCTAATTTTCTAGTGCTGAGATGAAAATATACAATCGTTATTCTTTTGGCACGTTTTTTTATCGCCCCTTCTTTTTCAACTATTGGTTATTCTGCTGAAGGTTTTTTAGGTCAATTTGTCACGTTTTTAGTGGCTTTAATTTTTATTGCTTCAATTTGATTTTTTGTTAAAGTTTTTAAAAAGGTTTTTCAAAATCAAAATGTTGCAATGATTGCTACACTGATCATTACAATTTTGCTAACAACTTTTATTATTAATCTTGTTAATTTATTTTTAGTAAATTCGTTGTATTTCTTTCTATATGAAAAACGTTTTATTTCTTTTTGAGAAATTCAAGAAAAATGAGATAATTATAAATCATTCTTTTTATTCATGCCAAATTATTATTTAGGAAGTTTTGCACTTTATACTGGATTTAATTTAATTTTATTATTAGTTTCTGCAATTGTGATTTTTCCAATTTGAAAAGTAGCTTTAAAAATTTAGCAATCGTGCTATGCTTTTGCTAATTTTTTAGTATAATAATATAAAACTTTTGCAGCACCAATTTAAAAAGCTGCGTTTATTTATGACAAGAGGTAACAAATGACAGTCCCATTTATAACAAAATTTAATCAAATTAATTTTCCGGGTAATGTTTTTGAATTTAAAACATCTAATCCCGTGGAAATTCTTGCCATCGAGGAAGCTTTGGCTTCTAATGGGCAGATGGCGATTTTTTATAGAAAAAAACGTGATAGCAACTTATATAATTCAAAAAATATTGAAGAATCCGTACACAAGTTTGGTAGCTTAGCTGAAGTTAAACTTCGTTCACGCACCAAAAAAACCATTACGGTAATTTTTTCATGTTATGAAAAAGCAATGATTATGGATGTTTTACCTAGCAAACGTTTATTAACTGAAAATATTAATGCAATAGTTGCTAAAATGGAAACTAAAAGCTTAGATAATCATAAAGAAATCGCTAAACGCATTGTTTTATTGCGTTCATTTTTTGAACCAATTTTAGAAAATAAAGGTAATATGTCAAATACTTTTGATGATTTTATTGGTGAATTATCAAATATGTTAGATGAAAAAAACCCTAACTTAAATCCTTATCATGTAATTTCTGTAATTTTAGATTTTTTTGATGTTAAATTTAATAACCAATATGATATTTTTGTAATTCAAGATATTATTCAAGCATTTGATGCTTTAATTAATTACTTCAAAATGAATGCTAAAGTTGAATATGGTTATGATGGCGAATTTGAGGTTGAAACAAAAAATCACAAACCGGCTGAAAAAAGTGAGCTTGAAGCAGAATTAGAAAGAGAAATTGACCGTGAAATTCGAGATAACTTAGATCAACAACAAAGAGAATTTATTTTACGAGAAAAAATTAAAGTTATTCGTAAAAAACTAGGTGATGACACTTCAGATGATGAAGATGAATTTCGCGAAAAAATCAATAATAAAAAATGAAAATATGTTTATCCAGAAAACGTACAAAAAGTAATTTTTTCTGAGAAAAGACGTTTAAAGGGAATGATGGTTACTTCTCCTGAAGCTAATATTTCAAGAACATATTTAGATTGAATCAAAAATTTACCTTGAAGAAGAACACGAGTTGATATTTTAGATATTGAAAATACTAAAAAAATTCTTGATAAGTACCATTATGGATTAAAAGAAGCTAAAGAAAGAATTGTTGAATTTATTGCGGTTTTAAAAAAACGAGAAATTTTAGAAGAACAAAATAACTCTAAAAACTTAATTAAATTTAATAATGAAGAAGTTGTTGATTTAGATTTATTTAATAATGATTTATTTGAAAAAGGTAAAAATAAAAAACAGAGATTGTTTAATAATGTACCAATTATTACATTATTAGGTCCTCCAGGTACAGGAAAAACTTCATTGGCAACAGCGATAGCTGAAGCAATGGGAAGAAAATTTGTAAAAATTTCTTTAGGTGGAGTTCGTGATGAATCAGAAATTCGCGGTCATCGAAGAACTTATGTTGGAGCAATGCCTGGAAAAGTTGTGCAAGCAATTAAAAAAGCTGGAGTATCAAACCCATTAATTTTATTAGATGAGATAGATAAAATGGCTTCTGATCATAAAGGAGACCCTTCAAGTGCAATGTTAGAAGTGCTTGACCCTGAACAAAATGCTCATTTCCAAGATCATTATTTAGAATTAGAATATGATTTATCAAAAGTTTTATTTATTGCTACAGCTAATTATTATGAATCAATCCCTGAAGCATTATTGGATCGTGTTGAAATTATCGAGCTTTCTTCATACACATCATTAGAAAAAATTGAAATTACTCAAAATCATTTAATCGGAAGAACGCTAAAGCAAAATTCACTTGAAAAAGACTTTTTCAAAATTGGTAAAAAAGAAATTGAGTTTATTATTCAAAACTACACTCGTGAAGCTGGAGTTCGAGAATTAAAAAGAGTTTTAGATAAAATTGCACGTAAAATTGTTTTACTACAAATTACTGGAAAATTAGATAATCAAAATGAGTTTAAAATTACTCAAGAAAAAATTGTTGAGTTTTTAGGAATTCCTAAATATACAGATGACCAAAATGATACAGTTGAACGTGTTGGGGTTGTTAATGGTTTAGCTTATACTCAATATGGTGGTTCAACATTGGCAATTGAAATTGCTTTATCACAAGGTAAAGGTGAATTAAAAATCACTGGACAATTAAAAGAAATAATGCAAGAATCTGCACAAATTGCTTTAAGTTATGTGCGCTCAAATGCAGAAAAATTTGGTATTAATGATTTTGATTGAGATAATACTAACATTCATATCCACGTTCCTGAAGGGGCTGTCCCTAAAGATGGTCCGTCTGCAGGTGTAACATTTACAACAGCAATTATTTCCGCTTTAACTAAAAAACCAGTTAGTCACAAAATCGGAATGACTGGTGAAATTACATTACGTGGTAAAGTTTTAAAAATTGGTGGTTTAAAAGAAAAAACTTTAGCAGCATTAAAATATGGTATTAATAAGATCTTTATTCCGCAAGAAAATGAAAATAATATTGAGGAATTAGCAGATCAGGTTAAAGCAGGTTTGGAAATTATTCCTGTTTCAAAATATGAAGAAATTTTTGAAAACATTTTTAAGTAATTTAAAAATGTTTTATTTTATTTAAAAGTGAAATGACTATATAATTAGAGTCTATGATTCAATGATTCCCCGGCCACATGGCAAAAGCCATGAAACAAATTAAAGAAAAGCAGTCATTGGCAGACTTGTTTATTATTGTTTTAGATGCTCGAGCTCCGATTAGCACTTACAATGCCGAATTTGATGATATTGTCCCATCTAAACCGCGTTTATTTGTTATTACAAAAGTAGATTTAGCTGATGCAAATAAACTTAATGCTATTACTCAAAGATTTAATAGCGTAAATTCTAAAACTATTTTAGTTAACTTGAAAAAAAACGTTTCAAAAGCTAAACTATTAAAAATGATTCAGCAAATGTTAGAAGAAAAAAAACAGCGTGATTTAAAAAAAGGTCTTTTAAAGCCTCGCTTAAGAATTTTTGTTATGGGAGTGCCTAATAGTGGTAAATCTACATTAATTAATTTATTAGCAAATTCCAAAACTAAAGTAGGGAATATGCCTGGAATTACTAGATCACAACAATGAATCAATTGTGGCGAATTTCAGTTGCTAGACACTCCAGGAATTTTATGACCAAAATTTGATGACCAATTAGTCGCTATTAAGTTAGCAATTATTGGATCAATTAGCTTTGATGCAATCGCCAATAAGGAGTTTTTTGATGAAAGTTATAGATTATTATCAAAATATTACCCAGAAAAATTAACTTTATTAGGCTTAGAACCAGCTAATAATGAAGTAGCAATTTATAATAATTTGTATAAATTGTGTAGCCTAAAAAACATGTTTTTAAATAATCACCAGCCGGATACTAAAAAAGCTATTGAGTGATTTAGAAACTATGTTAAAGATTTAAAAAATGTAACATATGATTAAAATTATTTTTAAACAATAAAAAAAATAATGAATTGAACTTTTTTATAAAATAAAATAATTTTTTTAACAAAAAATATTAAAAAAAATTTAAAATTAATGTTATTTTAATTAATATTAATAAGTATTTTTTAAGATTATTAATATTTAGAACTGGAGATCAGATGAATAAAAAAGACTTTGTTAAAAAAGTAGCAGAACTTGCTAATCAATCAGAAAAAACTACTGAATTGGTTTTAAAAGGATTTACAGAAGCTTTAACACAACTAATGGTTCAAGGTGATAAAATTGCTTTGCCAGACTTAGGTACATTTGAAGTTGTTGCCAAACCTGAAAGAACTGGTATTAATCCTGCAACAAAAGAAAAAATTATTATCGCAGCACGTAATAGCATTAAATTTAAGCCAGCTAAAGCTTTAAAAGAAGCAGTATAAACTTATTAAATTCATAAAAAACAAATACTAAAAAAAATTGAAGTATTTGTTTTTTTCTAAAAAAAGAAATTTTAAAGGAGTGAAATGCCAAAAATTAAAAAAAGATTTTTATTTGTTTTAGATTTAGATGGAACAACATTAGCAGATTCTTCAACTTGTGAAATCCACCCCCAAACATTAGAAGGAATAAAAAGAGCAAAAGAAGCAGGGCATGTAGTATGTATTTTAACTGGTCGTCCATGAAGAAGCAGCAAGGGCGTTTATGAACAATTAGGCCTAGATACAGTTATTGCTAATTACAATGGTGCTCATGTACACAATCCAAGCGATAGTTTTTTTATCCCTGAAATTAAATATTTAAATTTGAACGAAATGTTATATATTTTAGGAGATAAAAAATTAAAAAAAGTGATTACTAATATTGCAATTGAAGGGCCGGGATGAGTGCAAATTCAAAAGCGTGATGAAGTTTTGGAAAAAGTTTTTGGTTTTAATGATGTAGAAAAATTTCAAGTAGGTTTGAATTTTAATAAGATTCCCTTAAAGCCCACAGGAATTGTTTTTGATATTAAAAAAAATGTTGATGTTTATGAACTAAAAACTTATTTAGAAAAAAAATATGGTGATCTAGGTGAATTCTCTTCTTGATCTAAAGGTTCTAATTCTTCGCCAGTTTTTGATATTACTTCAGTTGGAGTTAATAAGGGGAAAGTATTGTCATTACTAATGCGTTATTATAGTATTGATGTTGATCATGTTGTGGCATTTGGAGATGGTTTTAATGACGTTTCAATGTTTAATACTTCTACAGTTGCTGTAGCTATGAAAAATAGTGATGCTAGAGTAAAAAAATTTGCGACAGTAGTAGCAAGTAAAAGCAATGCTGAAGGTGGAGTTGGAATTTATATTAAAAAATTCTTAAAAAATCCTGACAAGGAAATTAAAAAATCAAAACTTTTAAGAATGATGCGTGAAAAAGGTACGGAGCCGGAGTTAACATAATAATGAAATTTTTAGATGATAATACATTAGTGATCGGGGCTGATGAGACTGGTGTTGGCGATTATTTTACACCATTAGTTGCTACAGCGGTTTTTATCCCAATGGAAAATATTGCTTTTTTAAAAACGCTAAATTTGGATGATTCTAAAAAAATTTCTGATAAAAAAATTTTGGAATTAGAACCAATTTTAAAAAAATATGTTTATCATCAAACTTCTTTTTTATCACAAAAAATTTATAATGAATTAAATCAAATTTATAATGCAAATGAATTAAAAATGTTTTTACATTTAAAAAATATTAATTATTTGCAACAAAAATATAATGTTGAAAATGTAATCATTGATTTATTTTCAACCGTTAATACCATTTATAAATACCAAACCAAACTAGTTGCTCAAAAAGCTTTTAATTTGATTCCAATTAAAGGTAATTTGATTTTAGAAACAAAAGCAGAAAGTAAATATCTTTCAGTGGCAGTAGCATCAATTTTAGCACGAGCTAAATTACTAAATTTAATGAATGAGCAAAATAAAAAATGAAATTTAATTTTTCCATTAGGAGCTAGTTCATTAGTTGATGCATTTGGAAAACGATTTATTAAATCTTTTGGAATTGATGAACTAAAAAAAGTGGCAAAATTTACTTTTAAAAATACAGAAAAAATTTTAAATAATTAACAAGGTAAAGTGGTAGAAATGATTAAAATCTATGTTTGTGGTCCAACAGTTTATAATTCTCCACACATTGGAAATTTACGTCCAGTTATGTTTTTTGATATTTTAATTCGAGCATATCGTAGTTTGAATCACCAAGTAAAGTTTGTGCATAACATCACTGATATAGATGATAAAATCATTGATGCAGCAATCGAAAATTTTGTTTCAGAAGAATCAATTGCAAAAAAATATTTAAATGAATATTTAAATTTATTACAAGCTTTTAATATTCAAAAACCCGATTTCATTGAAAAAGTCACTGATAATTTAAATTCAATTGTGGATTACATAAATCAATTAATTTTTAAAGATATCGCTTATAAAAGTGAAGTAACAAATGACATTTTTTTAAATATTTCTAAAATAAAAAACTATGGCAATGTTTCTGATCAAAAACTTGAAAAGTTAATAGTAAAAGATGATAAAAAAATAAATAGTAAAAAAAATTTTCATGATTTTGTCTTATGGAAAGACACCGATAGGGGAATTAAATATCAAGTTAAGCTAGGGTTGGGAAGGCCGGGGTGGCACACTGAATGTGCAGCAATAATTAATAAACATTTTGGTGCAAATGGAGTGGATTTTCATGGTGGGGGAATTGATTTAAAATTTCCACACCATGAAAATGAAAATGCACAGCATTTTGGATTGTACCAGCAAAATATTTCAAAAAAATGATTATGAACTGGAACAATTAACATTAATAATGAAAAAATGTCCAAATCTTTAGGTAATGTTTTGTTAGCTAAAGATTTTTTAAAAAATTATAATAGTGATTTGTTTCGTTTAATAATTTTCACTTCCGGAATTACTTCAGAAATTAATTTAGATGCAAATCTAATCCAAGCAAATCAAAATAAATTAAATGATTTTATAAAAATTTTTAATCAACAGCTTTTGGCAAACCCTGATTATAAAATTGAGTTACCTAATAACTTAGAAGTTGAACAGATTTTTAATGATATTATCAATCTGAGATGAGCGGAAGCTAATCGGAAACTTAATGAAATAGCTAAAATTAGCCGTAAAAATTTAGAAGCCGCCAATATTTTATTTGGTATTTTACAAAAATTAGGATTTATTTTTGTTAATCAAAGACTTGAAAAAAATGATTATGAACTTTTTTATCAATGGAAAAATTTAGTAAATAACAAAGATTTTGCAAAGGCTGATGAACTTAGAGAAATTTTAAAATTTAAAAAAATTTTATAAAGGAAAAAGATAAATGATAAAATATTTATGTGGTAAGAATTCAGTTTTAGATGCCATAAATAATAAAATACCTATTAAAAAGTTATATTTAGCATTCGGAAACACTCTTGCCACACCAAGTAATATTGAGGTAGAGTTTGTTTCAAAAGAGTATTTAAACGCACTTACAAAACAAAAACATCAAGGTTTTGTAGCTGAAATTAACGAGATTAAAATTTATGATTTGAATATTATTTTCAAAAATAAACCTGAAAAAGTATTAATTTTAGATCACTTACAAGATCCTTATAACTTTGGTGCGATTATTAGAAGTGCTAATGCTTTTGGTTTTAAATTCATAATTTTCCCAAAAGAAAGAGCGGTAGATATTACTGAAACAGTTCTAAAAGTTTCTTCCGGTGGGTTCATTGACATAAAATTTATTAAAGTTGGATCAATTGTTAATGCAATTGAAAAATTGAAAAAAAATAATTTTTGAATATATGGTTCAGATTTATCTAACCAAGCTACAAAAATTGATGCAACTAATTTTAATTCCCCTTTAGCTATTGTTATCGGTTCTGAAGGTAAGGGAATTTCTAAATCTGTTATTAAAGTTTTAGACCAAACTTTTTACATTCCAATGGAAGGAACTGTTCAATCATTAAATGCTTCTGTTGCAACAGGAATAACTCTATTTCATGTTAATAAAAAAATTAAATTTTAGTGAAATTTTTATTGTTATAGGAAAGGTTTTTTCTATGTCTTCCAATAAAGAAGATAATAAATATAAATGCAACTATGAGTCATGATCTGATCATGAAATTATATTAAAATATCAGGTCATAGTAGAAAAAATAGCCAAAATAATTGTTAATAAATATTATTCACTTCCGATTACTTGAGAAGACTTATTTGTAGAATCATTACCAAGTCTAATTATTTATGTACGTAAATATAATTCAAAAAATCATGATAACATATATATTTATTTGTCAATTAAGTTAAATTATTTTATGCGCAATAAGTGTCGTAAATGATTAAATAAAAAACACTCAGTATTAAATAAGGCTTTTTCAATTGATAACGATGATATTAAAATATTTAAACAATATGAAAAACCAAGATATTTTAATGCATGAAATTTTTTAACTGAAGAACAAATCGAAATTGTTGAAGAGATATTAATTAGTGAAAAAGTTTCGATTTCTGTTTTAGCTAAAAATTTAAAAACTACTCCATACTTAATCAAGAAAAAATTAAAAGAAATTCGTGATGTAATTAGTAGTATTTTAGATTAATTGATATATTAGAAAAAAACAATCGCATATAAAAAAGCGATTGTTTTTTTAAATAATTAAGATAGACAATTAATCTTTTATTTTTAAAACTGCATGTTCTAATTGTGTAGGAGTTTTTTTACCAAATATTTCCAGTTCAACAACAGCATATTTTTGTATATCATTATTTTCAATAATTTGACCAATTTCATTTAAAAATGGACCATTAATAATTTGTACAAATTGTCCTTTTTCAAAACCGGATTTTTCTTTGTTATTTTCAAATTCTTGTGACATTTTTTGTTCATTAACAAACATTTTTTGCATCTTTGAATCAGAAATTGGAGTGGGTTTAGCTCCCTTTCCGGAAGAACCTACTAATCCAGTTACATACTGAGTATTACGAACTAAAAATCATGCATCATCATTCATTAGCATTCTAATAAAAATGTAACCCTTATAAACATTAATCATTTTAATATTGAATTTTTCGCCAGCACGTTTTTTTTCTAAATCACGGGGTGAAATATAAGGTGTTTTAAAAATTTTTACTTCTTCAAAATAGTCTTGTAAGTCATAAGACTTTATTCTTTTTAACAATGATTCTTTAACAATATCTTCTTTTCCAGAAACAGTTGAAACCATGTATCAACTAAATAATTTTTTTGGTTTTTCGATATTTTCCATATTATTTTGACTCCCATCACATTATTATTTTTAGTTATTAAAAGTTAGTCCTGCGCCTAAATAAGTTCAAAGCGCTGTAGCTGCTAGTGTTATTACAAAAAATACAATCACAAAAACTGCAATAAAAATAATTGTTTTTGTATATCATTTTCCAGCTTCAGAATAAGATGGTCAACGTACACGTTTTAGCTCTAAGAAAAATAAGCGAAATGGATAACGTTTAGCTTTTTTAGGTTTATTAGAATCTTTTTTACGATTAAAAAATGCTTTCATTATTTTTCTTCCTTGTGTAGTTGGATAGAATTACATTTTTTGCAAAACTTATTAATTTTTAAACGCTCATCATTGCTTTTATTTTTGGTGTAATTTTTCGATAAACACACTTCACAAGAGAGTACAACTTTTTTATTAGACATATTTGGAAATTATACTAAAAAAAGCTTATTTTATAACATATTACTCAATTTAATTTTTAACAAAATAAAAGCACCATTTTCTAAAAAACAGCGCTTTTTGTTGTAAAACTGAAAAAGTGTAATAACTTTTCTTTTTTGCAAATTTAGTTTAGCTTCTTACATCGCATTTTAAACTATTTTTGTAAAAAAGGAGGTAAATCATCATCTAGATCTTCTTCAGGATATTCTTCTTTTGAAAACTGATCTTCAATATCATCAATATCAATTTCACTAGTAAAGATTTGAGTCATTCCTTCAAGTAATTCCTTTTGCTCTTCAGCTTCTAAAACTTCAGGAGTTTGTCCTGTTAAACCTGTAGCAATAATTGAAACATACAATTCATTATCTTTAGTTTCATCAACTGAAACTCCAAAAATAATGTTTGGTGAACCCCCAACTGCATCTTTAATTGTTTCAACAACAATATTTGATTCTGCAAGTGAAAAGTCTTTTCCACCACCTGTAATGTTAACAATCATGTCTTTTGCCCCAATAATTGATGTTTCTAAAATTGGTGAGTTAATTGCTGCTGTAGCAGCTTTAACAGCTTTATCTTTTCCAGAAGCTTTACCAATTCCGATAATCGCTTCTCCTTTGTCTTTCATAACTGTAGTTACATCAGCAAAGTCAAGATTAATCAGTGCAGGCACCGAGATAATATCAGTCATTGTTTTTACAGTTTGTTTTAAAATTGTATCCGCATATTTAAAAGAATCTACTAAAGGAATATTTCCAAATTGCTCTAATAATTTATTGTTAGAAATTACGATCAATGAATCCACTGATTCACGCATTCTATCAATTCCTTCTGAAGCGTTATTAGAACGTTTTGGACCTTCAAATTGAAAAGGTGTTGTGACAATTCCGATTGTTAGAATCCCCATGTCTTTAGCAACTTGAGCTACAACCGGAGCTGCACCAGTACCAGTTCCTCCACCCATTCCTGCAGTTACAATTACCATGTCAGAACCAGCAAATTTTTCTTTTAAAACCTCTACTGATTCCAATGCTGCTTCACGACCAACTTCGGGGTTAGCACCAGCACCTAATCCTCTTCTACCTGCGGCATCACCTAGGTGAATTACATCTTCAGGTTTATACTTATGCAGAACTTGTAAATCGGTATTAGCCATCAAGAATTTAACACCATTAATTTTGGCTTGGATCATTGAATCAACAGAGTTGTTTCCGCCTCCACCGACACCAATGATGGTAATTTTAGCTAAAGCTTCACCTGAATTTTGTTCATTCACATCTGTTTGATTATTTTGTGTATTGTCAAACATATATCCTCCGTTAATTTAATAAATCAATTTCTTAAACAATGCTTGTATTAGTGATTGTTTATTTGGTAAAAGATTTGAAATTTTTATTGGTTGGGTGTCAATTAGAGTGTGATATTTTTGCTGTTCAAAAATATCATCTAATTGCTTAAAATACTTTACAACGCCCAAAGCTTGTAATTCAGCTTGGGATTGATTAAATTGCTGAAAGTATTTTTTTTGGCTAACATAAATTGCTTTTGATCCAAAAAACTTTTGTGCATAATCTTCTAAATCGATGTAATTATTTATCTTCCCAGTAATAAATAATGGCAACTGAAGATTTTGTTTATTAATCAAAAGTTGGTTGGCTCATGTAAAAATTTGTTTAATAAATTTTTGCACTAATGAAGCAATATCACCATATGTAATTGTACTACTTGAAATAATTTTTTTATTAAAATCAAATTCAAGCTCTGTTTTTAAAAAAACATCTTTATAAGCTTTTAAAATTTTATTTACAATTTTTGAATCTAATTGAAAATCATTAGCAATTTTTTTAACTAAATTATTGGTTCCAAAATCATATGTAATGTATTCTAAAATAACATGATTTTGAATTCGAACTAGCGTTGATTGTTCATTACCAATATTTAAGTTGAATAACCCTTTTTCTAACACCATCTCATTCATTAAAGCATAAGCATTAGCAAATGATGTAGGTAGAATTGAGATTAAATTTAAATTTAATGAGTTAAAAAAATTTTTAAAAAAATTGTAATTATTAATATCAATTTTAACTTCAGTGTTTAACATTTCAACTTTAGCTACTTTTTGTTCAATTGGAATTGAAAAAAAAGCTTTTGTTGTGTTTTCTAATGTTTGCACTAGATATTGATAGGGTTGAATTGAAATGTTCTGGTAACCGTTTGCATTTTGATTTACTAGTTCATTGACAACTAATTTTAAATTTTGTTTTGTAATTGCTTGCTCTGTAAGTTGCAAAATATGACGATTCAAATCAATTTTTAAGCCTAAATTCTTGTTATCATGAATTTGAACATAAACATTGTGAATTTTACCGCGAATTTTATGTTCAATTTGTCCAATTGTAGCTTTGACAAATTTTTTCATACTTGCAAGATTTAGACAATTTTGGCTGCTATAGAAAATATTATTAAATTTTCCATGAATATTTTCTAAGGCAGTAATTGCTAAATGCGAATTTGCAAAACGAATTACAACATAAATTTCTCTGGTCATAGCATGCATCTCCTTTCGCAATCAAATATTTATAATTTAGTTAAAACTCGCAATTTAGCACTTCGAGCTCGTGAATTTTCACTAATTTCCTGAGCTGAAGGATTGTAAGTTTTAATGACTCAGTTTTTTTGCTCCATAATCGGCATTTTAGTATGATGCTCTGGCGTTACTAAAGAAGCAAAAAAACGCTTGACGATCCGATCCTCAATTGAATGAAAAGTAATAATTGCTAATTTACCGCCAGGCTTTAAAAAGTTAATTGCACTTGTTAAAACTTTTTCCAACGATTCCATTTCATTATTAACTTCCATCCTAATTGCTTGAAAAACTGCTTTAGCAGGATTTTTCTCGCGTACCACAGCTGCAGGTAATGATTGTTTTATGATCTCAACCAGATCTAGAGTTGAATGAATTGGCCGATTCTCAACAATGCCTTTCGCAATTCTTTGTGGTAATTTTACATCAGCATTTTGTCTGAAAATCCGCACCAAATCCTCCAGATCATAGTTGTTCACTATAAAATGAGCATCTAAATCTTGATCTTGGTTCATTCGCATATCAAGTCTGGAATTCTTATTGTAAGAAAAACCTCTTTCGGCGACATCCAGTTGTGGGGAACTAACTCCCAAGTCAATTAAAATTCCTTTAACACTTGAAATTCCCATTTTTGCTAGTTCATTGCTTAAGTTCTGAAAATCCGCATGAATTAAATGAAAATTTGAATGCTTTGATTGTAGATTTTGGCGATTGTATTCAATCGCTGTTTTGTCTTTATCAAAAGCAATTAATTGACCAGTTGTTAATCCTTCTAATATTTTGGAAGAGTGTCCACCAAAACCTAGTGTCAAATCAAGATACGTTTCATTAGGTTCTACAGCAAGGGCTTTTAAAACTTCGTTTAGTAAAACTGGTTGATGTTTTGGCATGTTATAAAACAACACCTTTTTTACTAATTTTTTCAACAAGCTTTTCGATTTCAGAACTTTGTTCGATCTGCTCTGTTGTTTTATCTAATGCTTCTTGGGCTCAAACTTCACAAACATTGCCCATTCCCACAAAAGATAAATCCTTTTTGATAGTAGCTAAATCTAAAAGATTTTTAGGAATAATCACTCGTCCTGATTTATCAACTGTTAATTCAGCTGTTCGCATCGAAAGTATTCTTCAAAGTTTTTTTAAATCAGCATCAAGTTCATTAACGTTTTGGAATTTATGACTAAATTTTAAAAATTCATCTTTTGAACGAATTTCCAAAACTGCGTGTAATCCATAGGTTATGTAAAAAACATCACCTAATTCTTCGCGAAATTGCGAAGGAATAACAACACGATTTTTGGCATCTAAACTTCTGTCTTGTCTTCCGTACATTTTCTCCCACTTATTTCCACTATCACCCACATTATACACTTTTTTAGCCATTTTATAAAAAAATCTCATTTTTTTGGCTTTAGTTATAAATGTTAAACTAAGGCTAAAATTAGGTGTTTATTGATGTATCAAGCATTTCTAATGATTCAATAGAATAATTAAAATAAAATTAGTAAAAAACTTAAAGTATTCAAGTTATATTAATAAGGAAATTTAAAACTTTTTAATTTCAAAAGCCTAATAGCCAAAATTCTAAAAAGTTTTTTAAATCTCGTTTTTGGGAAAAATGCATTTATTAGCCCTATTTATAATAAAAAAGGTATAATTCAAACTAATTATGATTAAGGTTAAAGATTTAATTTTTCGATATTCAGGTTCAGAATACAATGCACTTGATGGTATTAATGTGGAGTTTAAAAAGTCACAATACATTGCAATTTTGGGTCATAACGGTTCTGGGAAAAGCACCCTATCAAAATTATTGGTAGGAATTTTTAAGCCTACAGATGGTGAAATTTATATTAATGACATTAAGTTATCAAAAAAAACAATTCAAAAAGCACGTCAACATATTGGGATTATTTTTCAAAACCCCGATAACCAATTTGTGGGAGCGACTGTAGAAGATGATATTGCTTTTGGTTTAGAAAATAAAAACATTTCTCAAAAAGAAATGCAGGCTAAAGTTTTGGAATTAGCTAACAAAGTTGGAATGTCAGAACATTTAGATCGTGAACCGGCGAATTTGTCAGGGGGACAGAAACAAAGAATAGCTATCGCTTCAGTTTTGGCATTAAACCCTGAAATTATTATTTTTGATGAAGTAACATCAATGCTAGACCCTAAAGGTAAAAGTGATGTCATTAAAATTATTAAAGAAATCCAAGCTTCGCGGGAAAAAACTTTAATCTCAATTACTCATGATATGGATGAAGCTATTTTAGCAGATCAAGTAATTGTTTTGGCGAAAGGAAAAGTTGTGGCTCAAGGTTCTCCAAAAGAAATTTTAAAAAATAAAGAAATTATTGAAATTGCTAAAATTGATTCTCCTTTTATTTATAAATTATCTGAGAAAATTGAAGGCATTGAGCCAACATATAACGAAGAGGAGTTGCTGCAAGAAATATGAAAATAAAAGTAGATAAAATTATTAAAACATATGATAAAGCTTTACCTACTTTTTTTCGTGCATTAGATGAAGTAAGTGCAACAATCAATCAGGGCGAATTTGTTGCAATTATTGGCCAGACCGGAAGTGGGAAAACAACTTTTATTGAACATTTGAATGCTTTAATTTTAGCTGACTATGGGCAGGTAGAATTTTTTTTTAGTGACTTTGATCAAAAAACGCAGCAAGATGTTGAAATGCATTTGGTGGCTAAAAAAAATTTTTTTAATCGGGTAAAAAAAGCTAAACAGATTCGTAAAAGAGTTGGTGTTGTATTTCAATTTGCTGAATACCAACTATTTGAATCAACGGTAGAAAAAGATATTATGTTTGGCCCTATTTCTATGGGCGTTGCTAAGGAAGAAGCTAAGGAACGGGCTAAGGAATATTTAGAAATTGTGGGACTTGATGAAAAATTTTTACAACAATCACCGCTTGAATTATCTGGCGGACAAAAAAGACGAGTAGCACTTGCAGGAATTTTAGCTATGGAACCGGATTTTATTGTATTAGATGAACCAACTGCGGGTTTAGACCCTGCTGGAGTGTATGATACAATGGAAATTTTTGCAAAATTGCACAAACAAGGTAAAACCGTTATTATAGCAACACATGATTTAGATAACGTTCTACATTGAAGTGAGCGAGTATTGTTTTTTTATAAAGGAAAAATTTTGCGAGATGAAAAAAC
Source organism: Mycoplasma pogonae (assembly GCF_054170725.1). Lineage (NCBI taxonomy): Bacteria > Bacillati > Mycoplasmatota > Mollicutes > Mycoplasmatales > Mycoplasmataceae > Mycoplasma > Mycoplasma pogonae. The sequence continues at coordinate 29,308 of NZ_JBSWZS010000003.1, forward strand.
TTTAACAGTTTTAAATGATGTGGAATTTTTACGTAAATATAGTATGGAACCACCAAAAATCATTGAGTTTACTAACCGTCTAAAATCACGCGGAATTGATCTAGGAAATGTGCGTTCAATTGATGAAATTGCTGAAAAGCTAAATGAATATTTAAAAAATAAACGAAAAGGAAAATAACAATGGATATAATTATTGGTAAGTATGTCGCAACTAATTCACTAATCCATAAAATTGATCCGCGATTAAAAATTTTATTTAATATCACTTATGTTGTTTTGTTTTTTGTTGTTTCTCATTTTGTAACTTTAATTATTTTATTTTCGGTTTTAGCTTTAGCTTTTATTCTTGCAACTAAATCGCCACTAAAACTAATTAAAATGCTGAAAATGCCATTAGTTGTTGGGATAGTAATTTTTCTTGTTAACTCTTTTGTTTTAAAAGAAGAAAATATTAAAAACAGCCTTTCAGCTTTACCAGAATATTTACAACCACAAATTAAAGACTTAGTTGCATCTGTCTATTATGTTTCGCCAAATAATTCAATTTTTGTTGTTAGTTACATTGGAATTATGCGAGCTGTAACAATTTCTTTTAGAATCTACAATATGATTATTGTGACTACAATTTTAACTTTTACCACAAAACCAATTTTATTAACAAAAGCTATTGAGGATCTATTATATCCTTTTAAGCTAATTAAATTACCTGTTAATATTTTTGCCATGATTATTTCAATTGCTTTACGTTTTGTTCCAACAATTCTTTCTGAAGCTAACCGAATTATGAAGGCGCAAGCTTCGCGAGGGGTTGATTTCAAAAATGGTAAAGGTAGTGAAAAAATTAAAGCAATGGTTACTTTAACAATTCCTCTATTTGTAATTGCTTTTCAAAGAGCTGAAGATTTGGGTAATGCTATGGAAACGCGTGGATTTGAACCTTATGCTAAGCGCACCCGTTATAGAGTATTAAAATTAAAATGATTTGATTACTTATTCTTTTTATTTTTAGCTGGAATTATTATTGGAATTTCTTTTTTAGAAACAAATTTTGACAATATTGCTGCAAATTTACCGCTTTGATACCAATACACATATATTAAGTTTTAATTTGAAATTTGGAATTAGGTGAATATGAAAGCTGAAAAAATAAAGTTAAAAAAACAAATTGATGAATTACGCCAAAAAATTTCGCAATGAAATGATGCATATTTTAATCAAGAAAAACCACTAGTTGCTGATGCGGTTTATGACGCAGGACTTGAAAATTTAAAACAATTAGAAGCTAAATATTTAGCTAAATATGCAGATACCGATTTTGCAACATCACCAACTCAAAATATTGGAGCAACAGTAGATTCTCGCTTTCAAAAAGTGGAACATAAAATTCCGATGCTTTCATTAAATAAAGCTTATGATTTAAAAGATTTGCAACGCTTTAGTGATAACATTGCTAAAATTGCTTCTGATTTTTCCCTTTATTGTGAACCTAAAATTGATGGTTTATCAATTGCACTACATTATAATGAGGGTGAATTACAATTAGCTTTAACTCGAGGTAATGGAATAGAAGGCGAAGATGTTACTCATAATGTTTTGGAAATTGCTTCGATTCCCAAAAGGATTAATTATCAAAAAAAATTGGAAGTTCGCGGAGAAATTTATTTAGCAAAATCAGATTTTGAAATAATTAATGAAAACTTACAAGCACAAAATAAACAAATTTATGCCAATGCTAGAAATTTAGCTTCAGGGACTATGCGTCAATTAGATTCTGCAATTGTAAAAGAAAGAAAACTTTCAAGTTTTATTTATTCACTTGTTGAACCATGAAAGCACGAAATTAAAACTTATTCAGAATCGCTAGAATTTTTAAAAGTAAATGGATTTGTCATTAACCCCGAAGGTAAAATTGTAAAAACAATTACTGAAGCTTATGATTTTGTTTTACAGTTTGAAAAAATTCGAAAAGATTTTGAATATGACATTGATGGCTTTGTTATCAAACTTGAACAATTTGAATTTTACAATCAATTAGGGCAAACTGCTAAATTTCCGCATAGTGCTATTGCTTTTAAATTTACTGATGATATTGTAGAAACGACTTTATTGGATATTTTTCCTACAATTGGACGAACTGGAATTGTTAATTATAATGCAGTTTTAGAACCGGTATTTTTATCAGGAACAATTGTTACTGCTGCTACTTTACATAATTATAGTTACATTGAAAATTTAAAAATTTCAATTGGTGATGTTGTTGCTGTTAAAAAAGCTGGTGAAATCATTCCCAAAGTTTTATATTCAGTAAACCCCCGAGCTGCAACTAATTTCCCAAAAGTAACAAATTGTCCTTTTTGCAATAGTTTTTTAATTGATAGCGAAACTAAAATTGATCAGTTTTGCATAAACTCAATCTGTCCTGAAGTAGAAATTCGTAAAATTATTCATTTTGTTTCTAAGGCTGGAATTAATGTTGAATCACTAGGTGAAAAAAATATTCGATTTTTCTATCGCGTTGGACTTGTAAAAACGGTTACTGATATTTTTCAACTAGTAAATAGAAAAAACGAAATCATGAGTTGAAAAGGGTTTCAAAATGATAGTGTTGTTAACTTTTTGACATCATTAAAGCAAGATCAACACTTGCTAGCACTTTGGAAAAATTTTTCAACAATTAAATCAGCATTAACCGCAATTGAAAATGATGCCAAAAATTTAATTCCAATTAATTTGGCTTCTGAGCAACAAAAAAAATTTAATAAAAAACAAGTTTTTGCCTTATTAGAAGCATTAGATAAAGCGCAAGAAACATTTCAAATTACAAGAAATACTAATTCTGTAATTGAGGTTTTTGAAAATGTTGCTAATGATAAAAATATTTACATTGAAGGTTTCCAAGAAAAATCAATTAGCAACCTTTTTGATTCAATTCAAAAATCAAAAAACATTTATTTACATCAACTATTAAATGGCATTGGAATTAAACATATTGGAGAAAAAACAGCAATTTTTCTGGCTAAAACAATTCCGCAATTACACCAATATTTGACTTATAATTTTGATGATTTAATTAGTTATAATGATATTGGTCCTAAAACTATTCAAAGTTTAAAAGATTTTTTTAGTGATTCTAAAAACATCGCAACTTGGCACCAATTAAGTAAAATTGATTGAGATTTCAAAACTTACAAAAAAACTGAGTCTAAAGTTTTTGCAAATTTAAACTTTGTAATTACTGGAACCTTATCTCAACCTCGTAAAGCTTTTGTAGAAATGATTGAGCTTCAAGGTGGAGTTGTTAATAATGCTGTTACTAAAAATACTAATTATGTTTTAGCAGGTTTGGAAGCTGGTTCAAAATTTGAAAAAGCTCAAAAATTAAATATTCCTATTTTAACTGAAACTGAATTTTTAGAGTTTATATCTAAAGGTAATTTTAATCCAAAAAATTAACAAAATCTAAAATCCCTGGATAAACTAGTTCTAGTTCAATTCCATATTCTGCAACTTCATTTAATGATAAAGATTTACGTTTTTGATCAGTGCTATCAATTGCATTAATATCTAATAAATAAAATTTATCATGAGTTTTAAAATATATAATCAAAAATGCATACCCTAAATGCATTTTTATTTTGCGTAAATATTGCAATTGATGGCTAGCAATATTTGCTAAAGGCAAATTATTCCCTTCAACACTTTTTGCTTCAAAGGCAATAAATTTGCCTTTATAAATACCATAATAGTCTACTGTACTTTTTTTAGATAAAAAGGCATTCTCCAATTTCTTTATTTTAGTATCTTTATTGTCTTTTTTAACACTTTGAAATACGATATCAATATTTTTTTTATGAAAAACTGCTAAATTATTTTTTTCATAAAAGTGAATTGAATTATTAATAATTTTTTCTAATAACATTCCGCGATTTTTACTCATACATTTATATATAGCTAAAAATTAATAATTTTGTTAAAAAATTTTTGATTTTTTAATCCAAATGATTTTTATTAAATTTAAAAGCAAAAAAATATTCAAAGTAATTTTGAATTTATAATTTTGTATTTTATGGCAAATTTTAATTGTATTTTGAATTAGAGGTGAAAAATGCTTTTATTTTTAATTAAAAAAATCTTTAAAAAAATTCCAATGTATTATAATTTAAAAACATTATGATAGGTGTTGATATCGCTTATATTCCTCGATTCAAAAATAAGTCGCTAAAATTTGTGCAACGCATTCTTTCGCCTTTAGAATATGAAGAATTTTTAACTAAGGATATTGCTGAAAAATCTTTATTTTTAGCTAAGTCTTGAAGTATTAAAGAAGCTCTTTTTAAAGCTGATAATAGCTTGTTAGAATTTAATAAAATTACTTTAATTAAAAAAGCTAATAATTACTATTTTCCAGGTTTTAAAATTTCAACATCAAAAGAAAATAATTATGTAATTGCATTTGTAATTAAAGAAGGAGCAATCTAGTGTTTTGATTAAAACTAAAAAAAATAATTTTATTACCAATCTGAGTCGTAAGAATTTTGAGTGTCTTGCGTTTTGCTAGAAAATATAAAAAAGAGCCAGCTAATTTTAACACTCAAATGCGAAATGATTATATGGTTAAAAAAGCTTATAAGTTTTTAAAACTTTATGGGATCAATGTTAAAGTGGAAGGCTATGAAAATTTACCTAAAAATGGCCCAGCACTAATTACTCCAAATCATCAATCTAATATGGATGCATTAGCAATGCTAGTTGCTTTAAAAAAACAAACTAGTGATAAAGAAGAAAAAAACAAAATTGGAACATTTATTGCTAAAATTGAATTAAGCAAAAAACGTTTACAAAGATCTTTTTTAAACATCATTGATACATTTTATATTGATCGCGAAAATATTCGTCAAGCAGTCAAAACACTTGATGAATTTGGAAAATATGTAAAAGAAAATAAAACTTATGGAGTGATTTTTCCGGAAGGAACAAGGACAAAAAACGGTGAAATTCAAGAATTTAAAGGCGGCGCTTTTAAAGTTGCTAAAAAAGAATATTTAAGTATCATTCCCACAACAATTCTTAATAGCTATGAATCTGATAATTTAAATAAACGATCAGATTTTAAAAAAACAATTACAGTAATTTTTCATAAACCAATAAAACCTAACATTTTCATTACTCAGAGTAATGAAGCTATTGCTAAGCGGGTTAAAGAAATCGTTGCTTCTAAGCTTAAGTAAGATTAGTTATTTATTATGAAAAATTTAGATATTAATATTGCAAATTTTACTGGTCCATTAGATCTTTTGTTAGCTTTAGTAAAAGAAAAAAAAATGAATATTTTCGAAGTTAATCTAATGGAAGTTGCTAATGAATATATTAGAATTATGCAAGAAGTAAAAAATTCTAATTTAGAATTAGCTTCAGATTATTTATTGATGACAGCAACGTTGCTACAAATCCAAGCTAAAATGTTGTTAGAAAGACCGGAAGAAGAAGTTATTAATCCTGAAAAAGAAATTTTGCTAAAGCAGCTTGCGGAATATCAAGAATTTAAGAAAGTAGCAGATTTTTTGAGAAAACAAGAAATTGAGCGTGAAAAGATTTTTATTAAAAAGGCTTCTAATTATGATGATTATCAATTAGAAATTGATAGAAATTTTATTAATAGTCATTCAACATTAGAAACTTTTTTAAAAATTATGCGGCAATTAATTGAAAAAATTAAGGTTAATAAATTACATACTATTAATGTTCAGTCTGTTAATATAACACCTGAAGAACAACGAAAATACATTTATGAATTATTCATAAATAAAGAGTTTTTAGATTTAAAAAGCATTGATAATTTACCAACAATAAGCCATTTTGTAATTACTTTAATTGCTCTTTTAGATATGGCTCGAAAAGAAGAAATTTTATTAACACAAGATTATCAATTTAGTGAAATAAAAATTTTGAAAGGGCCTAAATATGGACGAAATTAATGATTTAAAAACTAAACAAATTGTTGAGGCATTAATGTATCTTCAAGGTGAGGATGGAGTTACTCCGCAACAGATTAAAGATGTTCTAGAATTAGATGCAATTGCAAAAGCTAGAGAAATTTTAAAAAATTTTAAACAAGAATTTAATCAAACAAATCAGCGGGGAATTTACGTTGTTGAATTTAATCAAACTTATAAATTCGCAACTATTGAAGACGTTAAAGATAGTATTTCAAAGTTAGTAACAATTATTAAAAAACAGCGACTATCAAATGCCGCTGTTGAAACCGCTGGAATTATCGCTTACAAACAACCCATTACTAGAAGTCAAATTGCGGAAATTAGGGGTGTAAATTCTGATTCAATTGTAATTTCACTTTTAGCAAAAGGCATTATTGAAGAAGTTGGTGTAGCTTCCACTCCAGGTAATCCAATTTTATATGGTATTACTAATAAATTTTTTGATTACTTTCGTTTAAATTCATTAAAAGAATTGCCAAAATTATTTGAATTTGAAAATTTTACAAATGAAGAAAACATTGATGAAAATTTTGATATTTTTAGTTCACAAAGAGAAGATGAATTTTAATAACCCATTCGTTTAATTTGTTTTTCTTCATTAACTCAGCTTTTGTTAACTTTAACATTAGTAAATAAAATTACATGATGACCAAATTGTTGACTTAGTTTATAACGGGCATTTTGCCCGATTTTTTTTATTAATGCCCCATTTTTACCAATTACAATACCTTTTTGTGATTCGCGCGCTACATAAATAGTAGCATAAATTTTATACGGCTGATCTTCATGCTCTTCAAAGCTATCGATTACAACAGCTATGGAGTGTGGCATTTCATCTTGTAGTAATTTAATTGCACTTTCTCGAATTACTTCTTTTGCAATAAAAGAAATACTTTTATCAGTGACATATTCAGTATTATAAAAAGGTTCGCTTTCATAAGTGTGTTTTTTAATTTCAGCAATTAAATCATTAATTGTTGCTTTATATTTTGATGAAATTCCTAAAATAGTTTCAAAGCCATATGTTTTTAATAAAGCGGCCTTAGCATCTAATTTCTCGCGATTATCTTTTTCTAAATCTACTTTAGTAATAACTGCAATTTTGTTTTTAATATCTTGAATTTTGCCAATAATTAGCAGATCACCTTTACCAATTTCTTCATTAGCCGGACTTAAAAAAAGTACTAAATCAACATCTTTCAAACTCTCAAAAGATTGTTGATTTAAAACTTCTCCGATTTTATATTTAGCCTTATGAATTCCTGGTGTATCTATAAAAACGATCTGATAATCTTCTTCATTATAAATGCCGTTAATTTGATCTCTAGTTGTATGTGGTTTATTGCTAATGATTGATAAATCGTAATCTAAAATTTGATTTAGTAAAGTTGATTTCCCGACATTAGGTCTCCCAATTATTGAAACAAAACAAACTTTCATTATTCAATATCTTTCTTTCTAATTGGATATGGAACTAATTCCGAAAGTGTATTTACTCTAAATTCGCCACTATTTCTATACTGATAAATTTTACTATTTAACGGCATTAACTCAGTCATTACTTGGCGACAAGCAGCGCAAGGAGAAATGAAATCATTGCTTTTAGAAATGATATGGATTTCTTTAATTTCTCCAACTTTAAATCCATGGCTGACTGCTCCAAATAGCGCTGATCTTTCAGCGCATAAACCGGAAGGAAAAGCCGCATTTTCAACATTAACACCTTTTCATTCTTTGTTATTGCTGTCCACTAAAATTGCAGCCACAGGAAAGTTAGAATAAGGTGCATATGAATTTTTTAAAAGTTCGGTTAATTTTTGATACATTATTAAATCCTTTTTTAGTTTTCTCTTAAAACATTAATTTTTTTCATAATCTTATTAACATAATTGTTCATTTTTTTTTCATCTTCAGCCGTCTGATGATCCAAGCCATATAAATGCACAATTGCATGAGTAAATAAATAACAAAATTCTCGCTTAATTTTGTGATTATATGCTTTAGCTTGTTCTTTTACTTTCTGATAAGAAATAAAAATTTCACCAAAAGGATAAAAATCCATAAATTCAAATTTTCTTCAATCAGAAGGGAAAGCTAAAACATCTGTGCTGCGATCAATACTTTTATATTTTTTATAAATTTGTTGCATTTGATCATTATTAATTAATGTAAAATCAACTTCAATTGGTTTTTTTATTTTTAAAACTAATGTAGCTTCATCAACTATTTGCTTAAATATTGTTAAATATGGAAAATTATAATCGGTATTATTTAAAAAATTAAGTTTGTTTTTTGATTTAATCACTAATTGCTTACTTATTTTTTTCACGTTAGTAATTATATTTTATTATCATATTAATGCTTTAAAAAAATTAATTTTTTCATGATAAATTAGACCTAAAATTTTAGTTAAATTCTGATATTTTTTAGGAACTAGATTTTTTGCAACAAAAAAATCATAATATTCATTTGTTATTTGACGGTAATTATAAATTTTTACATCATCAAAATAATCATTTAGATCTAATTCCACTTGTTTAATTAATTCGGGATTTGTGGTTTTTAATCTAAATTTTCAAAAATTTTCATCACTATTGATTAAGTCGACTTTTTCAGTTTTATTAAAATTGAATTCCATTAAATAAATAACCCCTAAAATAACTAAGATAATAAAAATTAAAAATATTATAAATACTAAAAAGTTAAATTTATAAATTTTCAAAATTTATTACCTCTCCATTTTTAATAAATTTATTATTATGTGAAACTTCTACAAACATCGATTTATTTTGGAAGTCATTAATTGCTAATTTTAAATATTGAAAAGTTTCAAAATCAACATTGTCAAAAGCTTCGTCTAAAATCACTAAGTCATATTTTTCAGTTAGTAATTGTAAAGCTAAAATTATTTGTCTTTGCCCGGAAGAGAAATTTTGACTATTATTTTCAATTGGTACTCATAAATTTAAATTTTTTAGCAAAAGCTTTTTTACTAAATCATATTTTTCCAAATTAGTTTCTAATGTTTTTAATTTTTGCTCATTATTTTTTGTAATAAAACTTATTGGGGTTATTTCTGGTAAATATTCATCTGGGCTAATTATTATAATTTTTTTTCTAATTTCAGCAAAATTATAATTTTTAAGTGCTTTTCCATTTATAAAATATTTTTCAGAATTAACTTGTTTTTCTAAAGCCAAACATTTTAAAAAAGTTGATTTTCCTGAACCGTTAGCTCCTTTTAAAATTACATCTGAATTAATTTCAAAATTATCAATATTAAATATTGCTTTTGAATTATCGAAACTATAAGTAAAATTCTTAAACTTTATACTATTTATACTACTTGTAATATGATTTTTAATAGTAAAAATTTCTTTTTTAGACTGAAAAATGAATTCCAATTCATTATATTGTTTTTTAAAAATAGGATAATTTAAAAATAGTTGCAAAAAATTTTTAATTGGTTCTAAATAAAAATTAAAAAACGTCATAAAAATTAAAATATTACTCAATGAAATTTCGTTTCTGAATAGTAAATAAAATCCAACAAAGATAATTACTAAAGGTACAAATCCCATTAAAAAATTAGTCAAATTTTTTAAAAAGTTTTCTTTTAAACTAAGTTTATATTCAAAAAAGTTTTTATTATAAAAATTTTCATACATGATGCTTTCATAAAATTTTTTATTTTGTAAATTTTTTATTTTAGCAAGATTATTGATGTAGCTATAATTTGCTGAAAAAATATCTTTTTGATAAATTAAACTTGCATTGTATTGTTTATAAAGGTATTTTTGTTGAAAAAAACTAAAGATTGCAATCACAAATATAAATCCAGTTGCTACATAAAATAAAACTAGATTAATAATAGTTAACATCACCAAACTTATTATGACTAGTAAAAATTCGCCTATTAAACTAAAAATAAAATTTCCAATAAAAATGCTTACTGATTTAATGTTATTTATTTTTCTTAAATTATCTTTATAATCCATTTTTTCTAAATAATTAAGTTCAATATTAGCGAATGATTTTAAAAATTTTTTATAAATTACTTTTTCAATTTTGATAGTTATTTTTTTCAAATAGTAAGTTTTAAAAATTATATTTATTACTTTTAAAACTAAATTAATTGCAAAAATTAAAAATATTTTTAATAAAAGTAGTTCATTTGAATTTATTAAAACATAATTGAAAATTAATTTGATAAAAAAAGATCCTAGTAATAAAAATGCAACATCTAAAATTACAGTTATTAGAATCAAAATAGTTTCAAAATTTTTAAGATAGCCTAAAATATTTTTTCCCAAAAAATTATTTTGAGTTTTTATAGGTTGTAAGTTAAGTTTTTTTGAAAAAATGATAATTACGTTCTGAAAATATTTTTTCATTAATTCATGACTAATAGTTTCAAAACCACTAACTGGATCTAAAATATAAAATAAATTTTGGTCAATTTTAGTAATGATAATATAATGAAAAAAACCAGACTTATTTATTAATGCGGCAATAGGTTTATCTAGTTTTAATTGTTTCAAATTTTCCCAATTACCTTTTAATGAATTAGCTTCTAAATTGAACTGAGAAGCTAATTTTTCTAGATTATCGAGATTAATTCCAGTTTTAGTGTAATGTGATTGATGCTTTAAATCATTAATATTAATTCATTTTTTGAAAAAGTAATGGTAAAAAGCTTGAACTATCACCAAACCACATTCATTGATATCAGCTTGTGTTTTTATCTTCACATTTATATATAGCGTAAAATTAGCTAAAATATAAAAAAATAATTAAAAAATTCTTAATTTTCACTAAGAATCTTCTTTGTTGCTTTAATAATAATGCTTGCGCATTCCAAGCGATTTAAATGTGTTTTAACATTATTGAAAATAACTAAATTATTTAAATTAATTACATCTGTAGGCTTTTGATTAATTAAGTTTTCATAATTAATTAATATTTTTTCTACCTGATTAAGTGACTTATTTTTAATATTTTCTAAAAAGATATCTGTTGAGGCTAAAAATACTGCGCAACCATCACCGCTAAATTTAGCATCAATAATTTTATTATTCTCAATTTTTATTGCCAACTCTAAATTATCAACACAATTTTGACTATAAACATTAGTATTCTTTCATTGTTCTACTTGTCCTACACGATTAATGCCGCTTAAATAATGCTTCATAATTAAAGCACGTTTTTGATTATTATCATTAGATAAACTCAAGAAAATCACCGCCTTGCTTTAATGCATTAACTAAAATATCAATATCTGCTTTAGTATTGTAAATTGCTAATGAAACTCTTACATAACTATTTCTTTTAGTTACATGATCTATAAGCTTAGCGCAAAAAGTTCCGGCACGAACATAAATATCTTTATGACCTAAGTATGAAGCTACATCTTGTGAAGTGATGTTTTTAATGTTAAACATAGTTATTGAATCACCTCTTTGAGAAGCTATTTCAATATTTTTTACTGTTAACAATTGGTCATATAAATAATTAGCTAGTTCTTTTAGATACTGTTGAATCATTGGATAATCAATTGTTTTAATAAAATTTAAAGCTGATTCCATTTGTCAAATAGCAGCTACGTTAGGTGTTCCGGGTTCATAAGCAGCAATACCGTTTTTTTTCAATCATTCATACTCATTTTTAATTGCGCTAACTGATCCTCCACCAAAACGTGTTGGCTCCAATTTTTTCAACAAATTTTTTTTAACAACTAAAAAACCTAGTCCAGTAGGTCCGTATAATTTATTGGAGCTAAAAGCAATTACATCGCTGTTTTTTAAACTAACTTTTTCATAATAAACAGCTTGAGCTGCATCATTAACTACTAGGCAATGATTTTTTTGACATAACTGATTAATTTTTTTCATGTCAAAATTTTGATTAAAATTATTTGTTATTTGCGAAAGAGCGACAATCTTAGTTTTTGAGGTAATATCATTCACGATGTTTTCTGAATAAATAATTTTAACATCCGTTTTTTGGGCAACTTCAATTCAAGGAATAATGTTCGAGGAATGATTATAAGCGGAAATCAATATTTCATCATTAGGTTTTAAAAATTGTAACGCCATTTGAGCGAATAAATTCAATGATTCAGTAGTCCCTGAAGTGAAAATAACTTCTTGAGGTTGAGCATCAACGAATTCAGCAATCATCGCTCGAGTGTTTTCGATTCGTTGGTTAACTATAACACCTAGTTTAGAATCTGAAGTTCTAGGGCTGATGCAATAATTTGTATAATAATCCGTTCCCGCTTCAATCACGCTTAAAGGTTTCATTAATAAGGCAGCATTATCTAAATAAGTAACTTTTTTTAACATTGGAAAAAATTTACGATACTGTTGCATTTTAATTCCTTTCAAATAATGCTAAATATTCAATATTTTTTGATTTATTACCTTTAATTGGTGATTCAGTAATTGCAAGTAATTTAAATCTTAAGTCATTAGCTTGATTAACAACTCTGTCAATCAAAAATTGATGATATTGAATTTCAACAAAGCCCCCATCAGCTACATATTTGCTACTCGCTTCAAATTGAGGCTTAATTAAAACTAGCACTTGTTTATTTGAATCTAATATTTTATTCAAAACTTCAAAAACAGATTTTAAACCAATGAACGAAACATCACAAACAACTAAATCAAGAGATTCTGCAAAAAAATTTTTTTCAATATTTTTTAAATTAGTTTTTTCATAAACAACAACACTAGGATCAATTCTTAAACTATAATCAAGTTGATTAGTACCAACATCAAGGGCGTAAACTTTTTTAGCACCATTTTTAAGAGCAACTTGGGTGAATCCCCCCTTAGAAGCTCCGATATCTAAAACAATTTTATCTTTAAAATTTAATTCAAAAACTTCAATCGCTTTAATTAATTTAAAAGCCCCACGAGAAACTCACTTTTTTGTTTCTTTAATAATAATTTTGGCATCAAGCAAAACTTTTTGATTTGGCATCATAATGATTTCGTTATTCACCATTACTTTGCCACTACGAATTAGTTTTTCAGCAAAACTAATATCTCCAATTTCCTTAGCAACTAAATTTTTTAAAATATCTTTTTTCATCTACGTCAAATTATAATGCTACTTTTAAAATTTTAACAACATAATAATTGTAATTTGAAGTTATTTTTTTTAAATAATCACATAATTTGTAGTAGTATTCTCTTTTTTTGCGATTTTGTTCAAGTAAATTTTTTGGTTTATTTAAATCAATGTAAATATTTTCTTTTTTATATTTTTTATCATATTTTAAACGAGCTAATTGCCAGCAATAGTATAAAAATGTTGCTAAATCTTTAAGAAACTTTTCATCCTTTAATTTATCATTTGTTGTAAATGTAAATAAACTATTTAATGAATCTAAAAATCCTTCTTTATTTTTACAATTAATTAAATTAGCCTCAAATTTTGTGATTCGATTTTCACTAATATTAATTTCAAAAATTTTAGCAATTTTAAAAATTAAAAAACGGTGCTTTTTAATTGGGAAAGTGGATTTATAATCATTTCATAGGTTTAATTTTTTTAATTTTTTTTTAATTAAAAATGTTTTATGATTGTTGAACTTTAGCATATATCTTACTCAATCTATCTAAAATAAAATTTACAGTTTTGTAATCAGCTTCAACCTCTGGAAGTGTGTATTCCTTTGTGATGTCAACCATTTCATTGATTGTTAATGCTGGAGAAGTAATTAATAATTCAAGTGAACCTAATAAAAGTACCGCTCTAATAAAAGGGCTTAAACGAGCTCATTTCCAACCATTTGATAAACTATTTTCAATATTTTTTTTAAAAAAATCATAATTTTGTTTTACCATCTCAATTTTTTTAATTTCACCTTTTTTTAGTTCAAAATCATCTAAAATTTTTTGCAAATTAATTGCTTCTTTTTGGACTTCAAACATATAAATTATAGCAATGATTTTTTCCAAACTTGATCGCCTAGTACTAATTGAATCTGCTGAATATTTTTTTTCCTTTTCCATTTCTTTAATAGCTCGACTTTCTAATTCCACTATATTTATTATTAAGCTTTATAATTACTGGTACTGCAAATGACAAGATAAAAACATAAACCGGAATTGCGAATAATGATTTAAAAATTGCTGGAATTAAATAGTAAATGTAATAATCTTCTATTTCACGAGTGGGTCTTGTTCCGCGTTTCCCTAATCTTAAAAATCGATTTCAATAATCAATGAATGCAATTGGTTTTCAAATTCACCGATTCATTACAAAAATAAACACAATTAAGGCAAAAACTAGAGCAATTAGTAACATGCTTTTTTTGTTTTTGAATCAACCAAAATAAAATGTTACACCAACAAAGATAAAACTAAAAGCTAAAAAAGTTGATGTAATTACTAAAACTGTCATTGCACTAATTTCTTTGTATGTATTATTTTTAAAAACAATTAAATCAGAATAGGAAATTACATAAGCAAAAAAACCATAAAAAATAGTTGCAGTTACATAAACTAAAATAATTGGAATATAAGGTGTAATTTTAAAATTACCATTATACAAATAAAAAATGAATCAACTAATCAAAACAACTAATGGCGGTACAATTGCATATTGCCACATTCAAACATAAATTCTACCAAACATTAATAGAGTAAATGTATCACCTAATATTGCGAGGATCACACCTTTAACAGGCCCTAAAACCAAACCAAACAAAATACTAAACATAATTTCAAATGTAAATTCTAGACGTCCTGTTAAAGTTGTCTTAGCGATAAAATTGACCACTAAAAACATTGCAAATAGCAACCCAGCAATTGTTAAATCATAAATCCCGAATCTTCAAATTCTAGTTGTGTTGACAAAAAGTTTGCCTAATCGTCCACTATCTTTTTGTTTTTCCATATCTTACCTCTCTTTTTTTATTTGTTTTGATTTTTTTATAATTTTGATAAAATTTTTAACTACTATATGATATTTTAATATAACTTTAATTTTTATTAAAGATTAAAAAACAAAATAAAAATTTGATTTTATAAATTTAACAAAATGTATAGACATTTTAAACTATATTGTTTCTAAAAATAAAAATTTTTTGTTTTTAGAAAAATTTTTAGGAGTTTTGTAAATGGTAAAAGCTGGCAAAGACAAAGAAATTAAAGAATCAAAAAAAACTGTTGGCAAAACAGCTAAAAACACCACAAAAGAAACAACTACTTCAAATGGTAAATTTGCCACAATTATAGAAGTTTTAAGAAAAGAAAAAAACAAGAAAAATAAAAAACAAAAATTTTTACAACAAGAAGATGTTTACCAATTTCTTAATAAGAAAAAATTTTTCGTAGATGAATCTGAAGCTGATGAATTTTTTGCTGAATTAGTTAAAGAAAAAATTATTAGTACTGAAACAGATCTTGATGACAATTTAGATGCTAGTGAAAAAGATTTTGAAGTTGAACTAGGGTTTAATTTTGATGATATCGACCCTGACATTGATGCTGATATTGACATCGATGATGAAGAATTTCACAACGATGAATTGTATTTAAAAGACTATGATGACGATGAAGTTTCATTATCTTATGAAAAAGTTAATAGCGCCAAAAATTACAATAATCAACTAAAAAATAAACTAAGTGAAACCAATGACATTGTTAAATGGTATATGCGTTGAATTGGTAAATATGGAAAGTTGTTAACTTCAGAAGAGGAAAAAGAATTGGCTTATCAAATGTCACTCGGGGGACGTAAAGGTAAGAAAGCTCGAGAAACACTAATTAAACGTAATTTAAGACTTGTTATTAATAACGCTAAAAAATATAAAAATCGTGGGCTTTCATTTATTGATTTAATTTCTGAAGGTAATGCAGGAATTTTGAAAGCTGTTTCCAAATATGATCATACTAAGGGATTTAAATTTTCAACTTATGCAACGTGATGAATTAGACAAGCAATAACAAGAGCTGTTGCTGATCAAGCTCGTACCATTCGTGTCCCGGTTCATATGGTAGAGACAATTAATAAAATTACTAAAATTGAACGCGAACTGCAACAAGAATTAGGTATGGCACCAACTGATGAACAAATCGCTGAACAAATTGGTGGTGATTTTACAGTTGAAAAAGTTCAACAAATTCGTAAAATTAATGTCGATCCAATTTCACTTGATAAGACAACCGGAAAAGAACAAGACTCATCATTTTCTGATTTTATTAAAGATGAGTCTGTAATTTCGCCAGTTGATTTTGCTGTACGAGATGAATTATCAAAAGTTTTAAATGAAGTTTTAGAAAATTATTTAGATGAAGACGAAAGGCGTTTAATTAAAAAACGTTATGGCATTGGTTATAATGAAAATGGTGATCGTTATAAGGTTCATTCATTAGATCAATTAGCTCGTGAAAAAGGCGTTACTAAAGAAAGAATTCGGCAAATTGAAGCTAAGATTTTGAAAAAATTAAAACACCCACAAAAAAAACGTAAATTGAAAGATTTTATTCAAAATGACTATTTTTAGTTTTTTAAATCAAAAATATCCACAAGAAAAATCTGCAGAATGAGATCCTGTAGGTTTTTCTTTTTATTTTCAAGAAAATGTTAAAAATGTTTTGATAGCTTTAGATGTTACTATTGAAGTTGTTGAATTTGCTATTCAAAATAAAATTGACACCATTATCACTCATCACCCATTTAAATTTTATTCAACTTGAAAAGAAGAATACCAAAAAGCACCTTACAAGCAGAAAATTATAAAGCTAGTTAAGCAACATCAAATCAATATTTTTACTATTCATACAAATTTTGATGGTAGTAATTT
Source organism: Mycoplasma pogonae (assembly GCF_054170725.1). Taxonomy (NCBI): domain Bacteria; kingdom Bacillati; phylum Mycoplasmatota; class Mollicutes; order Mycoplasmatales; family Mycoplasmataceae; genus Mycoplasma; species Mycoplasma pogonae. Next base: position 46,126 of record NZ_JBSWZS010000003.1, read on the forward strand.
TGCAACTGCAAGAGCAATTGCTAAGGTTTTAAAAATTAATGCAAATGCTAAAAAAAATATAATTGATGATTACAATCTAATTTTTGAATCATCTATAAAATTAGAAAATATTATTAAAAATCTAGCAAAATTTGGATTAAAAAATTACAGTTCTAATTTTAATATTGCAGACATATTAGAATTTACCACAAATAAAATTGCTATCTTGCCTGGATCAGGAGGTATTGAAGCTATAGTTAAAGCTCAAAAAATGAGCGCTAATTTAATTATTACTTCAGATCTAAAATGAAGCGATTGATTAACGATTAAGCATTTTAAAAAGCATATTGTAATTTTAGAAATAGCACATTTAATTGAAAGTGTTTTTTGTCAGACAATCGCTAAGCAATTGAAAACAAAATTTCCTTTTACTAAATTTTTTATTTTTGAAGATAAAGAGATCAAAAAAAACTATAATTATAATAATTAAAAAAGTTTTTAAGGAGTTTTATGATCAAACTTGGAAGTCATGTTTCATTCAAAAAACCAGATTATTTATATGGAGCAATTGCTGATTCAGTTGCTAATGGTGCTAATTGTGCCATGATTTATCTTGGAGCACCACAAACATCGCGCCGCGCAAGTGTTGAAGATTACAAATTATTTGAATATATTCGGGATTTAAAAGACAAAATCGCCCCAGAAGATATTATTGTTCACGCTCCATACATTACCAATCCAGCTTCTGAAACAAAAGCTGATTTTGCAAATGAATTTTTAATAAAAGAAATTGAAAGAATGAATTATATTGGAGCTAAATATTTAGTGCTGCATCCAGGTTCTTATACAACCCTCACTACCGAAAGTGCACTAAAACAATTATCTAAAAGTTTAAAATACATTTTAGATAACACTGAAAATGTTGTTATCGCTCTAGAAACAATGGCTGGCAAAGGAACAGAAGTAGGGATTACTTATGAACAATTAATTACTATAATTGATGAAGTAAATTCTGAGCGCTTAGGCGTTTGCTTGGATACCTGTCATGTATGAGATGCTGGGTATAATTTACATGAGTATGATCAATTTATCAAGCAATTGAAAGATTCACAAATTTTGAATCATTTAAAAGTAATTCATTTAAATGATTCAAAAAATGGCTTAGGTTCTAAAAAAGATCGTCACGAAAACATTGGTAAAGGGTTTATTGGTAAAGAGGTATTACAAAAAATCGTTCATGATCCTACTTTTGATAATATTCCCATTATTTTAGAAACTCCTTGAATTGATAACAAGCCCATTTATAAAGAGGAAATCGCAATGCTTTTAAAAAAGGATTAGCATGAAACTTAAATTAAAATATTTTTTTTACTCATTGATTAGTTTGATTCCGTTTAGTATTGTTGCTTGTAGTCAAACGAGTGATTTAATTTCAGAAAATGTAGCAATTAAGCAAAGCCCCTTTGATCTAAATGGTTATACAATCAATAAAGTGGAGGAGACTAAAGTTAAGTTTGATTTTTCTTTAATTGTTAAAACATCAAATGATCCTTGAAATCTAATTTTATTAGATAATTTAAAAGATAAAGAGTTTTTCCTTGAGTTTTTAGAAATGGATTTAAATGCACCTGAAGATACTAATTGAGAAAATGCTATTCAAAAGCAAAATATTCAGACACAAAAATTTAAAATAACTAGCGAAAATATTTCTGGTAATAATTCAAAATTTATTTTGCTTAAAAATTTAGAATTTCCAATTAAACCAAACAAAAAGTATCAAATTTTATACTTGATTTCATTAAAAAATAACGAAAAATATATTTACCCACTTTATCCTATTAAAAATTTAAATGATAATAATTCACCTAAAAAGCCTTATATTTTTTTAACAACGGATAATTTAAGTTTTAAAAACTTAAAAACTCAAATAAATAATTTAGTTTCAAAAAAACAACAATTAAATTTTGAAATTGAAGTCACTAAAAATAATTCTGATACTTTGAAAAAACAGCCAAATGAGTCTGAAGAAATTAAAAACTATTTATATTTGAAAATAAAAAAAACTAACAAAAAAACACAAGAAAAAACAATTTCTTATTATCAAAGCTCTAACTATTTTAGTTCTAATTTTGAAATGGAAAATTATAATTGAGTTTTTACATTTAGATTCGATGCTTTAACATTCAAGGAGAATCAAAACATTAAAAAATTAACTGAAAATAATTTTGAAATTGGTGATGAAATTATTGAAATTTCAGAAGAAAATATTCTTGTAAAATATGGTAATAAAAGTTATTTTAAATCAATAAATAATTAAATATTAAATTTTGTAAACATATTTTCAATACCTCAGTCAATGCTAAATTAAATAATTTTGATATAAAAATTTAGTTAAAGTATGTTAAAATTTAAAAACTTTTATTTATTTATATTTATTCATCAACTATTACTAGTTAAAACTAGTCAAAATTTGGAGGAAAAATGCCAAGAGAAGGTATTACATTAAGATGTGAAGAATGTAAAATGGAAAATTACATTACTAAAAAAAATAAAAAAACTCATACAGAAAAATTAGAAGTTTCAAAACATTGTCATAAATGCAACGCCCATACAACTCATAAAGAGAAAAAATAACAATTTGAAAGCAGTTCAAATGGATACAAAATACTTAGATTTAACTTTTAAAGAAAATAAATTAGATGCTATTGTAACTTCTAGTCCACAAACTCGTTTGTGATATTCAGGAGTTGAAAGCTCTGATGGTTGAATCGTGATTGAAAAAGATAAAGCTTATTTATTTGTTGACTCACGTTATATTGAATATGCTAGAGCTAAAGCTCGTAATGTCGAAGTTTTATTGTTGAGCGAAACGCCATTAAAGCATTTTTTAGCTGATAAAAATTACAAAACAATTGGAATTGAAGGTGACTATGAAGTTTTTAATAGTGTTAAAAACATTGAAACAATGAGTCCAAATTCAAAAATTGTTAGTATTAGTGCCCAAAAACTACGTTTGATAAAAACGCCAGAAGAGATTGCTAAATTACAAAAAGCAATCGATATTTCATTAGCGGCTTATGATGATTTAGTTAAAACAATTCAACCAGGGCAAACTGAACGTGAAATCGATCATAAGCTAAATTATCTAATGAAACAAAAAGGTTCAGGTAAGGAATGCTTTAGCTCCATTGTTGCGGCAGCACATAATTCATCGAAACCACACCATCATCCAACTGATGAAACTGTTAAACAAGGTGAATTGCTAAAAATTGATTTTGGTGCAACTTACGAAGGTTTTGGTGCAGATATTACAAGAACTTTTATTGTAGGCGGTAAAGCAAATAACCCGGAAGCTGAAAAAATTTATCAAATCGTTGAAGAAGCAGCGCGCCGTGGCCGTCAGGCTGTAAAACCCGGTGTTACAACTGGAGAAATTGATAAAGTATGTCGTGATTACATCCAAGCTCAAGGATATGGTGATAAATTTTTACACTCAACTGGCCATGGCCTAGGAATTGATGTTCATGAACTACCGAATGTTTCTTATAATAACCCCGCTGTTTTAGAACCAGGAATGGTAATTACTGTTGAACCAGGAATTTACATCGAAGGTTTAGGTGGTGTAAGAATTGAAGATGATGTTTTAGTTACAGAAACTGGTTCAATTACTTTATCACGTAAAAATGAAGTTAATGGAATTCAACAATAATAGAATTTAATAGCTGCTTTTTTAAGTAGTATCATTTATTAAGATATAAAGTATAAAAGCACATTGTATAAAATTAAAATTATATTCATTTAACTTGTTTATAGGTTAAATGATTATTTTTTTTATTTTAGGTTTTTGCTTATCCTTACTAAGGAAGTCTTTTTATCTTTGTTTTTGTAAAAATTAATATAAAATTTTTACATTGAAAAAGTAAAACACTAAAGGAGTAATATATGAATTTTTTAGAAAAATGATTCCAAAAAGTTTTTGGAAAAACACAAACCACAACAAACCCAACTGTATCAACAAACTTTCCAGAAGGTTATGCAGTAATTAAAGGAGATTTTGTCGAAAATTTTTCACAAACAATGCAACGGAAATTAAGTTCAAAATCTAAACACCCACATTTTAACTTTAATATTAATGTTGGAGATACCCCGTTCCAAATTAATGTTAATGTTCGTTCTCGTGACCCTCAAGCACCAGATTTGATGGTTTTTTATACTGAAAATTTTAATGAAGATATTATAAATAAAGCACCTTTTTTGAAAATGTATGAAGCTTCACCCGGAGTTTATAGCGATGTAGATGCAACTACAAAACTTGATTATTTAAGAGATAATTTATTTGATTTAAAACAACTACACATTTTAAGAGATGGTGTTAATCCTAATGAACAAGTTTTAGTTGATACATTAAACAAATATTTAACAGAAGCTAAAAGTGCAAAATACCACGTTGTTGTTTGAGGTTTTTTGTATGACAATAAAATGCGAAGTGGCGATGTTTATGGAATGCATGATGTTCATATGAATCAAGGTAGTGTCAATGGTAGTGAAAATTTCGTTGGTAAAGACGGCGCTTTAATGTTTTGTAATGAACAAGGTGTCCAATTTTTAATCTTTTTAGTATTTTCAAGTCAATGCTTAAAAACTAACGATCAAACTGGAGAATGTGCCAAATAAAACATTATGGCAGATTTGAAAATTAAAATCTTAGCTTCAAAAGAAAAAATGGCAAAAATCATTGCCAAAGAAATAGGTAAAAAAATCTTACATAATTCCAAAGTTAATATTGGTTTGGCCACTGATAAACCATTATTGCCATTTTATAAAACATTGCACAAAGTTTTAGCCAAACCTCAATTAAACTTAACTGAGGTTGAATTTTTTTTAACAAGTCGGTTTGAAATTAAAAATGATGCTTTAATTCAAGAAACATGAATCAACAATATTTTTCAAAATCAAACAATAACATCATCGCAAATTAATTTGCCTAATCCTCATAATTACGATGATTTAATTAAATTAGCAGGTGGTTTAGATTTACTTGTTTTATATTTAGGAACAAATGGGGAAATTGCTTTTAATTTCCCAAATGGTAAGCAAGATTCGGTCACACACAAAATTAAAATTAAAGATGAGAAAAACTTAACGCTGATTACAATGGGGTTGCAAACTATTATGGAAGCAAAAAATATTTTGCTTGTTGTTTCGGGTCAAGATAAAACTCAAGTTTTTCGAAAAGTAATTAAAACAAAAACTTTTTTACCAGAAATTCCCGCTTCTATATTAAAACAACATACTAATTTATTTGTTTTAATTGATGAAGAGGCATTTTAGTGCTAACATAAGTGCCAATTTTAAAAAAAATGTTATAATTCTTCTATATTTTTAAATTTATTATTTTATAAAGGATATTTTATGTTAAATAATTTTTGAAATAAATCATTAATTATCATTATATAAAATACACTATCAACATTTATATAAATGTTTCAAGATAGTGTCCTTTTGGCATCTTGAAACATTTTTTTTATCAAAAATTTATTTTTGTAACAGGAGCAAAATGATCATGCATAATAGTCAAAAAAAAGATTATAAAACAACCTTAAATATGCCACAAACACCATTTTCAATGAAAGCAGAATTAGTATCTAAAGAAGCGGCGTATCGTCAAAAGTGGCTACATGAAAAACTATATCAAAAAGTTCTAAATAAAAATCGTCGCAATAATACTTATATCTTGCATGATGGACCTCCTTATGCTAATGGTTCAATTCACATGGGACATGCACTGAATAAAATTTTAAAAGATATCATTGTGCGGTATAAATCAATGGAAGGTTTTTATTCACCTTTTGTAGCTGGATGAGACACGCATGGATTACCAATTGAAAATAAAATGCTTGAAGAAATGAATTGAAATCACAAAGATATTGATGTTGTGGCTTTACGTAAGGCAGCAGCAAAATATGCAACTGAACAAATTCAAAATCAGAAAGAACAAATAAAAACATTACAATTGCTAAGTGATTTAGAAGACATCTACATTACTATGGACCCTAAATTTGAAGCAGCACAGCTAACACTTTTTAAAAAAATGGCATTAGATGGCATTGTTTATAAAGGGTTAAAACCTGTTTATTGATCACCTTCATCACAATCAGCTTTAGCTGAAGCGGAAGTTGAATATGCTGAACACCGTTCACCTTCTATTATTGTTGCTTTAGATGTTTTGCAACCAAGCACCGCATTGCAAAAAGGTGATAAATTATTAATTTGAACTACAACACCTTGAACATTGATTGCCAACTCAGGGGTTGCAGTTGGAGCTGAATTTGAATATGTAAGAGTACAAGTAGGTCAAAACTTTTATATAGTTGCTAAAAAATTACTTGAAGAAGTAGCGCAAAAAGCAAAATGAGAGTCATACACCATTTTAACTGAATTTTTAGGGAAAGATTTAGTAGGTACAATTTACCAAAGACCAATAAAACGCGATTTAGAAGCTCCAGTTGTATTAGGACACCATGTTACACTAGATTCAGGAACTGGACTAGTTCATATGGCGCCGTTATTTGGTGAAGATGACTTTATAATTGGAAAACGTGAGCATTTAGACATGATTATGCACGTCGATGATGATGGAACATTATTACCAGAAGCTGATCAATTTCAAGGCTTATTTTATGCCGATGCCAATAAAAATATTGGACAATTTTTAGAAGCAAAGCATGCACTTATAGCATTTGAATTTATCAAGCACTCATACCCTCATGACTGAAGAACTCATAAACCAATTATTTTTAGAGGTACACCGCAGTGATTTGTATCAATCGAAAATATTAAAAAAGATATTGTTGCTGAAATTGAAAATGTTAAGTTTTATGCAGAATGACCAAAAAAACGGCTAAAAACAATGATTGAGAATCGTGATGATTGGACTATTTCCCGTCAAAGAACTTGAGGAGTTCCGATTCCGGTATTTTATGATGAAAATAAAAAACCAATTATGGATGCTGAAATTTTTGATTATGTAATTGATTTAGTTTCGCAGTACGGAACTGACATTTGATTTGAAAAAACAGTTGATGAACTATTACCTGAGAAATATCGTGGTCGCAATTGAACTAAGGAAAATAATATTATGGATGTTTGATTTGATTCAGGCTCAACATCAATTGCGGTTGAGCCAGATAATTTTCAAGCTCCATTTGACTTATATTTAGAAGGTTCCGACCAATATCGAGGATGATTTAACTCTTCATTAATTAATAGTGTTGCTTTCCGTGGTAAAAGCCCTTATAAACAATTAGTATCACATGGATTTGTAGTTGATGAAAAAGGCCGTAAAATGTCTAAATCATTAGGAAATGGTGTTGCACCACTAGAGGTAATTAACAAATATGGAGCGGATGTACTTCGTTTATGAGTTGCTAATAGCGAATATACAAATGATGTTTCAATTTCTGAAAACATTTTAAAACAAAATGTGGAAATTTACCGAAAATTAAGAAATACAATGCGCTTTTTATTAGGTAATTTAAATCAATACCATCATAATCCAGCAACTCAATTAGATGGGATTAATTTATTAATTGATGAAAAAATTAAAAAAGTTCAAAACAAAGTAGTGGAGCATTTTGCTAATTTCAGATTTTTAAATGCAATTAAAGAATTAAATAACTTTATTATTGATATTTCGAGTTATTACCTTTCAATTACAAAAGATGTTTTATATGCTGATGCCGCTAATTCATCCGAGCGTCAACAAGTGTTATACAATTTTTATAATTTATTAAATTTATTACTTATATCACTAGCGCCAATTATGCCAACTACAACCGAAGAAGCTTATAGTTACTTTGACAAAACTGCTAAGTTAGAGTCAGTTCATTTAGAAGACTTTTTAACAAAAGTGAAAATTACCACTGATGAAGAAACGAAATGAGCACCATTTTTTGAATTAAAAGATAAAGTTTATCGATTAATTGAGCAAAAAATTGCTGAAGGCATTATTAAGAGAAGTAATGAAGCTCATGTAACAATTAATACCGATAATGAGTTTATTAAATCTTTAAATCTTCCATATTTATTAATGGTTGGAAAAGTTTCGTTTGGTAATGAGGATAAAGTTGAAACTTTTGATTCTGCAAAATGTGAACGTTGCTGAAACCACTTCGAAATTGCAGAAATGCAAAATAATTTATGCTCAAGATGCAATAGTGTTATATAATAAACATACAAATGACAAAAAAATTATTTTCAAAATATTTAACAAATCATATAGTTTCCAAAAAACGCATTATTTCTAATGCTGTTTTTTTATTAGTTTTTTTAATTATTTTTACATTAATTGACCAGCTAACAAAATTTTTAATTTTTACCGATGAACAATATCATTTAAGTTTTTTTAGTAACCCAGATTGAGTTGAAAATTTAGGTTTTATTGGATTGCGCCCTTTATTACACCACGGTGTAACTTCAAAAGTGCACGATACTTTTGGTGGCTTTTGAATTGTGCATCTTTTTACAGCTTTGCTACTATTGTTTATGTTCATTTCAATCTTTTTTTCAAAAAGCAAAACAGTTTTATTTTTTATAGCTGTAATTTCAGCTGGAAATTTAGGTAACATGATTGACCGAATTATTTATCATAATAGTGTACGTGATTTATTTTTCTTACCTTGACATGATAATGGAACTTTTAACTTAGCTGATATTTTTCTAATTGGTGGAGGAATTGCCATTCCCATTTCTTATATTTTAGTACAAATTATTACTTATTTTAAAAATGCTAGAAAAACTAAACAAGCAACTAAACTATTGCAAGATCCGGAAACTATTTACTCAGAAAACTCACATTTAAAAGAAATCGATGATAGCGACGGAAATCAAACTAATAAACCCTCAAAAAATAGTTAAATTCAATTTTGTAGTTTAGTTCAATTAAATAACTTATTAAAAACATATTATTTTAATGCTTGCTGAATTTTCAGTAAGCTTTTTAATGAAAATGCTATAATTTTTAAATATTTTTCATTTTTCTCTCTCTACTAATTTTCTAGCAAAAAAAAAAAAAAAAGTCATGAATTTTCAAATAATTTATTAAATAGTAATAAAATTTATATATATGAACCCATTGTCTAACTCTAAAAATTTATAAATAATAAAAAAGGAAGCAATATTATGAAAAAGAAGTTAAAAAAACCACTTTTAATTCCGCTTGCTGGATTATCAATTATGACAGTCCCGCTTTTTGTTATTGCTGCTTTTCCTAGGCAAGCAGTTTCAACCTTTAATAATAATAAAGCTTATCAGGATAATCATCACACTGATTTAGAGTTCAGAAATTGAATGAGCAATTTACCAAATGAAATGCCTATAAAAGATCTTTCTATTCCTGGAACTCATGATTCTGGAATGTTTTCAGTAACTGGACTTAGAGGATTTTTTGGTCAGGCTTGAGCTAAAACACAAGATCGTGATTTTACGCAACAATTCAAACAGGGGATTCGAGCACTAGATATTCGAATTGATGAAAATTTAGATGTAAATCATGGGGGAGCTTATAGTGGTTGGAATTTAAATCGTATTTTATGAGCGGTTAGAGCTCATTTGATAGATAATCCTAGTGAATTTTTTGTAATTAGAATTAAAGATGAAAATATTGGTGACCTTGGTAATAGAGATAAAAGAGGTGGTGTAGGTAAAAAAATTTATGATCTTTTGAATAATGGAAGTTATTCAAGTTTTTTGTATAGACCTTCTAATTCTGTGGTTGGAAGTCTAAATTTAAAAGTTAAAGATTTAAGAGGGAAATTTTTAATCGTTAACAATATGCATCACAATGCATGAGATACAGGCAATAATTATAGCGTTAATTGATATAGCATGAATACTCAAGATGAGTGAAATTTAGATCACTGACCAAAATTTAATGCTATAAAAAATCATTTAAAAAATGTTAGTGATAGTTGAACTAATTCTCCAGCTTGAAATGTGAGTTTTACAAGTAGATCCCATAGTAATTCACAGCCATGGGCAACAGCGAAATCGATGAACCCCGAAGTTTTAAAATGATTGAATTCAGATGAAGGAATGAAATTAACTAGATTAGGAATTGTTTTTATGGATTATGCAGGGGACTCACTTGTTCATAGGGTCATTATGAACAATTTTTACTACCCTGATTATGTCGTTAATCAAGGTGTTTTTGGAAGAATTATTCAAAAAAATGAAATAACCTTAAAGCCAATGAAGCCTAATGACAACAAAATTTCATTTACAGGAAATACACAAGGTTTTTTTGCTAATGTTTATGTTAATGGAGGGCTTGTTAAAAGCAATTTTCAAATCAATTCCAACAATGGTGAGATAACAGGGATTACTTCATTTAATGGTGAAGAAAATGTAAAAGTTGAATTATTTAAAAAAACTCCTTGAAACCCATACTATAATGAACGTGAATATAATAAATTAGAATTTAGTGCAAAAGTTTTGCCTGATTTATTATTTATCAAAAGATGAGAAGATTTAAAAACAAAAATTACTAATTTTAAAAATGAGTTTTCTAATAATACTCCATATTTAAAAACTAAGCAATTATTAGATCAAGAATTTTTGAATAAAATTAATACTTTTTTAGAAAGCCCTTCGAAAAATACAACAACAATTAATTCTATCAATGAAATGACTGGAAAAATTGATAAATTTTTAGAAAATTTAAGAAAAGTTGATAATGAATTATTGAAAATGTATGATGCAAAAAATACTGATAATTACAAATTATCAAATTATGCAAGAAGAAACAATTTAGATGGCTATATTACAACTTTTGAAAATGTTAAAAATGCAGGTATTAGCCAAAATAGAGATATCAATGGGATTGTCTATGGCGTAGCTGCTATTATAAAAGCATTAAATGGAAATACCAATTTAGCTAGTGCCAAAAATAAAATTAATGATTTTGGTAGTTTTTCTAGTTCTGAAAAGTCGCAAGCTATTAATATCATTTCCAATATCGATACCATAAGTAATATAAATTTATTAAATCAAAAAGTTGATGCTTTTACTAGAATTAATAACAAAATCGAAGACTTTAATAGATCGATTGATAAGTTAGATCATTTAGATAACAGTACCAAAACTTATTTTAAATTGCAAAAACCAGCTATTAATTTAAATAGTTTTTCCGAATCAACAATCAATAATAGTTTAGATAACATCTTAGCTAATGCACAAAATTTAAATAATAAATTTAATGAACTTTTAAATAAATTTAATGAGTATATTGTAACAATCGGTACGCGAAAATACATTTTTGCTGATAATTTAACAAGCAATGAAAGCCAATTAGTCCAAAAAATTAAAGCCGTTGCCACTAATATTTCCTTATCAGCACCATTAACTACTACATCATCAATTAGAAATGGATTAATTACCACAACTAATGCTAGTTCAATTAATGATACTGTTTCCGCAATTAATACAGCACTAGCTGGTTTAAATGGAATAAGAAATTTCGAAATAGCACAAAATAGAATTAATGGATTTTTGAATTTAACTAACAACCAGAAAAACCAAGCGACTGATGTTATTTCTGATACCGCAATTACTAATACTTTAACATCGCTTAATCAAAAAGTGGAAAGTTTTGCAAGAATTAATACCAAAATTGGCGAAACTAAAAATAATATTATTGGACTTTTAAATTTAAGTGAAACTACTAAGAATTATTTCAAAGAAAAAATTAGCAACATTGCTTTAAAGAATGCATCAGAATCTGTAATTATTTCTAACTTGACAACTATTTTTGATAATGCTAAAACTTTAAATTCTAAGTTTAGTGATTTATCAAATAAATTTAATGAATATAAAAATTTATTATCAACACCAAATTACAAATTAAGTGATCTAACCAATCGCCAAGAAACAACATGAATTCCTAAAGTAAATTCAGTGCTTTCAAATTCAAGGTTATCAGCACCATTAACTACTAGTTCTACAATTTCCGGAGTTTCACTTGCTACTAATAATGTTGAAGCAGTTCAAGAAGCTATTAATGCTATTGCAACAGCAATTACTTCATTGAATGGAATTAGCAATTTAGATGCTGCCAAAAGGATTGTTAATGGTCTTAATAATTTTAGTTCAACACAAAAAACTAGTGCAATTAATATTATTTCTAATATTAATACTACTAATACAAAATTATTATTAGACCAAAAAGTTGCAATGTTTTCAAATATCAATACTAAAATTGATGAAATTAAAAGAGCTATTAATCGCCTTTCAAATTTAAGTTCGGATGTAAAAAGAAATTTTGAAAATCAAATTGCTAATATTACTTGAGGAAATTCTGATCAAAGCGCTATTATAAATAGTTTAACAACTATTTTAACTAATGCTACAGCCTTAAATTCTAAATTTAGTGAAATAGCAAATAAATTCACTGAGTACAAAGCTGTAATTGGAACACCAAAACATGACTTAAGTGATGATTTAAATGCAAAAGAAACTGCATTAGCGCAAAAAATAAAACTAGTTATACCAAGCATTACTTTATCAGCTCCAATAACAACTTCATCTTCAATTGCTGGTGGATTAATTAATGTAACCAACATCAATACAATTAATGAAGCAATTAACGCAATCACAACAACAATTAATAGTTTAAACGGTGTAACTAATTTGGAAACAGCTAAAACTAAACTTAATGGTTTTTCTAATTTTACTAGCACTCAAAAAAGCAATGCCATTGCTATTATTTCTAATATCAGCACTATTAATACAAAAGCGTTATTAGAACAAAAAGTTACAATGTTTTCTAATGTTAATGCCAAAATGACTGATGTTTTAAATGGCATTAATAGATTTCCAAATTTAAGTCAAGCTACTAAAGACCACTTCAAAAAACAAATTAATGACATCGTTTGAGATAATTCAGATGAAACAACAATTTTAGCTAACTTGAATAACATACTAGCTGAAGCTTCTAGCTTAAATAATAGATTTACTGATTTAATTAGTAAATTTAATCAATATAAAAATACAATTGGCACAACTAATCATGATTTAAGTGATAATATTCTTCAAAAAGAAACAATATTGGCGCAAAAAGTTAATTTAATTCTTTCAACAGCAAGATTAACTGCCCCATTAACAAAAACTTCAGCAATTAGCGGCTCAGCTCTAACTGCAAATAATATCGGTTCAATCAATGATGCTATTAATGCAATTAATACAGCATTTAATGAATTAAATGGAAATAATAATCTAGAGGCTGCTAAAACTAAAATTAATAACTTAACTAATTTTACAAGTGCTCAAAAAAATGATGCTATTAGAATTATTTCTGATATAAATATCGTTAATTCTATTACGCTTTTGAATGAAAAACTGGCAATGTTTTCAAACATTAATACCAAAATGAATGAAATTAAAAGCAGCATTAACAATCTTACTTACTTAAATAAAAATGTTAGCAAACATTTTATTCAACAACTTGATAATATTACTTGACAAAATTTACCTGAAGCAACTATTATTTCTAATTTAAATAATTCCTTAACTAATGCAACAACTTTGAATAGTAAATTCACTATATTGATTAATAAATTTAATCAATATAAAGCTTCAATTGGTACATTAGATCATGATTTAACTGATAATATAATTCAAAAAGAAACTGAATTAATCCAAAAAATTAATGTTGTTATAACTAATACAAGTTTGAGTTCGCCTTTAATAAAAACATCAACAATTAGTAGTGGATTAATAGTAGTTAATCAAGTTGCAACAGTTGAAAACTTGATTAATGCAATTACTTCATTAATGAATTCTTTTAATGGTGAAAGCAAATTTAATCAACAAAAAGCAACTTTAGTAAACGCTACAAAAAGAGATATATCTAACAATAATTTATTATCAAATGAATTAAAAAGTTACTTTAATCAAAAATTGGATCAAATTCAAGCAGACACAACAGTAAGAACTATCGAAGGTGTCAATGATAAAATTAATTTAATTAAAACAGAAGTTGAAAAACTTATTGAAAAGCATAGTGAATTAGATGCTACAATTAAGGTCTTCACAAGTGCTATGGGAAGTTTTGAATATCAACAATCTTCAAATCAAAGTCAACAAAAACAAAATATTTTTAATGCTTTAAATACTGTTTTGGCATTAAATTCAAGTTCTAGTGTTAATTCTGTTATTTATAATAATTCAAATATTAATACTTTACCATTAAAACAAGGTGTTACTATAACCACATTAAATGCAGCTATTCAAGTTGTTAAGAATGCAACTAAAGCTCTTGATGGCAAAGATGTGATTCAAAGTCGTAAACAAGCACTAGCAAGACAATTAAATCAGTTACCGTTAACAAAAATTAATTCACCAATTCGTAATGAACTAAAAAAAATAATTGATATTGCTAATTCTGAAGTTGATTTTAGCCAACTTACTGATAAAATCAATAATGCAATTGCTATTGTTGAAAAAATTGAAAGTAAAATCGCTGAGCTTGAAAATTTAAAAAATACAGTTAACTACAAATTAGCAACCACTACAATTCAAACTCAATTCAATAACAGTATTGATTCATTGAAAAATGAATACAATAAAAACTTATTCGACAATTCCTTAATTGCCTTAGCAAATAATTTACTTAATACAGTTAATATTAGTGCTTTAAATGGTGAAACTAATTTAAATGAAATTGAAAGAAAAATTAATAATTTTGAAATTATAGGTTCTGAATTAAAAAGTAAATTTATATCTTCACTACCAAAAGATAACTTTAGGAATTTAAATCAAGTATTCAATGAATATGAAAAAATTGTGGATGCAATTAAATTACAAGTTAATAAAATTGATGATTTTCAGCATTTAAGTGAACCATTAAAAGCTAAATTTAAAATAGATTTAGTTAATAATTATTATGATTTTACAAAGCAAAAAGCGACTACAAAAGCAAGTGAAATAACATCTCAAGCCACAAAAATCAATACTAAATTTAATGAACTAAAAGTTGCATTTGATAATTATGGAAAAATAATCACTTCTTCAACTATTACGGATGCTGATAAACAAATGAATAATCAAAAAGTTATTAGCGCTTTAAATTCCGTATTTCAAAACCCAGTTGCGGATTTAAATCAACCAATTAATGATTCAAAATTTAGTGAATTAGTATCGATTGCAAAAATTAATCAAGCAATTTTGGATATTGATATTGCTCGTGATTCAGTTTCTGATGCTTCAGAAATCCAAAAGATAAAAGAAGTTTTTAGAAGAAAATTAGGTAATAATAATGACTATAGTTATTTACCAGTTAATATCAAGCAAGAAATATTAGCGAATTTAAGTCAAATAGAAACAAAAGAAGCTGTAGCTGAATTAGAAGTGCGAGCTAGTCTTATTAATAATCAGTTTAAAATTATTACAGATAAAATTATCGAACTTGAGGGTTTAAAGAGATCAATAAATTA
The DNA here is from genome assembly GCF_054170725.1 of Mycoplasma pogonae. NCBI lineage: Bacteria > Bacillati > Mycoplasmatota > Mollicutes > Mycoplasmatales > Mycoplasmataceae > Mycoplasma > Mycoplasma pogonae. Next base: position 61,593 of record NZ_JBSWZS010000003.1, read on the forward strand.
CAAGTTAGCAAATGATTCAAATAAGGAACGGTTTGACAATTTAATTATTTCTCTAAAAAGTGAAGCTAATAAAACTTTAAATGATGATACCATCATTACAGCAGCTAATAATGCTTCAAATTCAACAGCTGATAATAATATTTTAAATGGAAATGCTAACTGAGCTAGAGCTAATGCTAAGATTGATGGTTTTGATTATTTACCACTTGAAACTAAGACAAAGCTTAAATCATTATTATCAAAAGATAATTTAGTAGATTTAAATGCTAAAATCAAAGAATATGAAGTAATTATTGAAACGATTAAAACACAGTTACAAACAATTGATAATTTACCATATTTAACTAATGAGTTAAAAACACAGTTACAAAATGAAATGATTGCTATTGACCCAAATTTAGAAAAAGATGTTATTATTTCAAAAATTTTAAGTTTAAAAAATCAAGCCACAAATCTTAATAATAAATTCAATAAATTGAAAACTGCTTTCAGAAATTATTCTACAGCTTCTAAAGCTGCTAATATTAGCAATGCTATTAAGATATATAATGATCAAAATGTTGAAACTGCACTTAATTCAGTTTTAAATATAAAAATTACAAATATTAATCAAGTAATTGATAATGCTAAATTCAGTTTAAATGCAACAATAACAAAAATTGATAATGCAATTATTGAAATGGATATTTCTAAAAACGCAATTATTCAAGCTATAGAAGTTGAAAAAGAAAAAATAAAATTACAGCAAAAATTACAAGATTCAACAATTTGAACTTATTTAAATCAAAATATAAAAGCAGAAATTACTAATAAGTTAAATGAAGTTACTACAATTCTTGAAGTGAATGATTTAGCAACAAAAGCACAAATGCTAAATCAACAATTAAAAGAGTTGGAGGATCAACGTATTGAAGCTGAAAAATTAAGAAAGCTTGAAGAGGCAAGGCAGGAACTTGAACGCCAAAGATTACTTGAAGAAACTAAAAATAAAGCCCAAGATGCTAACAAAAATCAACCACAAAGCTCAAAAACACCTGAACCAGTTAATCCGCCAAAAGAATCGGAAAAAACTGATATTGCTGATCAAGAAATTGAAGCTAAAAAAACTGTTCACATTAATAAATTACTTGATGATTTAAAAAATATTTCTACAAATGATAGTAGCGGTGGAAATGTAACAAAATACATTAATCAAATCGATGCATTAAGTCATTTAAGTCAAATTCAACGAGATTTACTAAAGCAAAAAGTTGCTACAATTTCTAATCAGAATGCTTTAAGTGATTTAATTAATAATGCAACTCGACTTAATTTAGAAATTAATTTATTAAAAACAAAAATTGAGACTGCAAAACTAATTAGTGGTCAAAAACAAGACTCAACAAGTAAATATGCTTTTGAAATTGCTGTAAATAAGAATGATTTTAATGCAACAATTGCTCAAGCTGAAATTGCGCTTGATAAAATGCGTGCAAACCCACTTTTTTCAATAAATAATAATGGTAACTTGACCCCAACTGAAGTTGGTAATGAAATCAAAAAAAGCTTGAGTAGCCTAATTGCTAGCGAAAATGAATTATTAAATAATTTTAAAAAAACATTTGAAGATTTTATTGATAAAAATTCTCATTATTTATTACCAAATGAAAAAATGATTTTTCAGCAAAAAATAGCAAGCTTCAACCTTGACACGACAGCCGAAGAAGCTAAAAGTTTTTTAAGTAGTATTTACCAAAAAATTAATGAAAACTTAAAAAATAAAATAGATAAATTATTTAATTTAAATGTTGCTGAAAAGAATGAAGTTAAAAAACATATTGAACCAACAATTGTTCCTGTAATTAATATGGTTGATACCAAAATTAATCAAAACATTCAGAATTTTGAAAAAGCTCAAAGTTCAAATGATATTAAACAAAACCTAATTGATGAAATTAATAAAAGCCCACTAATAATAAATACTAAAACAGACTTAGTTAACAAAATTAAAAATAATGATGTTAACAAGGTTTCGGTATATCAAAAAGAATTTATTGATTTAATGGGGCAATTAGATACATTACCAAATGTTGGTGATGAAACTGAAGGAATGAATAAAAATTATTTATGATTTTTAATTTTATTGCCATTATTAGCAATTCCGGTAGCTATTTGATTCTTATTATTTAAAAAGAAACATCATAAAAAATTAAAATAGTCTCTAATTCACTAAGAGACTATTTTTTATATAAAAAAAACTTTCAAAGCTTTTATTGAAAGTTTCTAAATGTTAATTGTAAAATTAATTCTAAAATGAATTTGGACTAATATTGTGTCAAACTTCTTGAACATCTTCATCATCTTCCATTTTTTCAATATGAGCCATTAATTTTTCAGCTTGCTCAGAACTTAATTCTACTTCAGAATCTGGAATATAAGTAACTTCTGCTGTTTCATACTCTAGATTAAATTCTTGATCAAGCGCTTCTTTTAATTGCATAAATTTACTTGGTGAAGTATAAATTTCATAAACTTCAGCATCTTCTGAAACAAAATCATCAGCGCCATTATCTAGTGCAAATAGCATTAGCGTTTCTTCATCAACTAAGTCTTTTTTAATTTCAATAATGCCACGTTGCTGAAAAATATAAGGAATTGCCCCTTGCTTTCCAATGCTTCCGCCAGCTTTTCGAAAATATGATTGTATATTTGCAGAAACCCGGTTTACATTGTCGGTTAAACAAAGTAATAAAACTTGAATTCCTCCACTTAAAGTTCCTGAATAAATAATTTCTTTAAAATCATTACCGTCTTTTGATGAACCCGTTGCTTTTGCAATAGCTTTTTCAATATTTGCTTTAGGCATTGATTTTGCCCGGGCTTTAGAAACTGCTAAGCGCAATGCCGGGTTTGTATCAATATCCCCGCCGCCTCGAGCTGCAGCTACCATAATTTCTTTAGAAAATTTAGCAAACATTTTTCCCCGAATTGCATCCTGAGCACCTTTACGATGTTTAATATTGGCTCATTTTGAATGTCCTGCCATAAATAGTTTTCTCCTATAAAAAAAATAAAAATTTTATTCTTGCATTCTAAAAACAAATAAATTCTTTTTACATTTTTGCTAAATTACAATTACTAATTTTAATTACCATATTGTTTATTTAATAAATAAAAATATATTTTTTAAATTTTATTTTTAAATGTAAAAAAGATTTAAATTACTAATTAATTATTTTACACTAATTTTAATGCTGTCTAGTAAAAATAATTGCTTTTTAACCACTTTTTAGTCAATTTTTAAAATTTGTTTTTCTTAAAAAAAGCTTTATAATTTTAATAGATTTTTATATTTAAAAATCAATTTAGAAAAGGAGCTATAAAATATGGCAGTTAGAGATTATTTAGCAAATGAAACAGTAGAACAAAAATTAAAAGTTGGTGATAATTTTCCAGATTTTGAACTATTTAATCAAGATTTAACAACAACTAAGTTAAAAGATCTAGGAAATAAGAAAAAAGTTGTAATTTTTTTTCCTTCAATTCAAACTCCGATTTGTGATATGCAATTAAACCAATTGGCAAATGACTTAAAAAATCATGATGTTGCTTTAGTTGGTGTAAGTAATGATGCACCAATCGCAGGTGGCACATGATGCAGTCAAAAAAATCACGATAATGTAACTTTTTTATCTTTATTTAACAACAATTATGAGTTAGCAAAAGCTTTGGGACTATTTTTACCAGAATTACCAGCACTAACTTATCGTGCAGTTTTTGTCTTAGATGAAAATAACAAAGTTGTTTATCTAGAATATGCACCAACTTTAAAAACTGAATTAAATCTATTAAAAGTTTTAGATTTTTTATAATTTAAAACTTAAATCATTTTTAAATCCTCTTAACGGGGATTTTTTTAGTGTTAAATTAAATATCTACTAAAAAAGCTTATAATTTTAGAAAATTTATTATTTTAGCGATTTTTGATAGAAGGGGCAAAAGTATTCATGAAAATATTAGGAAGAATCAAAAATATTAGAAAATTTAAAAATATTTCTTTTTTAGATATATTTTCAGAAAATACTTTTTATCAAGTGAGTTTAGAAACTAAATTTTTAATTGAAAAAAAATTAAGAAAAGAAATGTTTATTGCAATAACAGGGGAACAGTATTTTACTAGGATTGGGTGAAAAACAATAAAAATTAAAACAATTCAAATTTTATCTCAACCAAATTGTCAAAATTATTTTTTGAAACAAAGTTATCATGATTTTTTTTATAAAAAAATAAATTTTTTGTCTAGTCTTGAAACTTTTTTAAAAAAACATAATTTTAAAAATATTTATTCAAGAAATAACATCTATGAATTTATTTTTAATGGAATTAATAAAAATTATTTTATTGAAAATAATAATGATAGAGAAAATTATCTAAGCTTATTTTTGATTAAAACTGATTATTTGAATATTGAAAAATTAATATTGCTTTTTGTAAAAAAATTTTTAAATAAACTAACACCATTTGCTAAATTAAATTTTGATCAAGTCATGACTAACTATTTAAAATTGGGTACTAATTCTTCCTTTCAAGATATAAAAAAGCATTTACTTCAATTTGAGTTATTAGATATTAAGTCATTAAAATATTTTAAAAACAAAAATCAACTTTTTGTACACGTTTTTAATAAATTTTTGAAATTTAAATTAATTGGTATTAATTATTTTACAAATTTTCCAAATCAAAAAAACAATTACTTAAGTGATTATATTTTTTGAAATGATAAGTTGTTTGCAGAAGTGATCAAACATAATTCTAAAAAAATTACTTTAAAAAATGTAAGTAATAATAATTTACATATAATTAGTTTCCCTGATTTTATAGAAGTTAAAATTAAGTTAAGTAGAGAATTATATGATTAGAAAAATTTTAAACACTAATGATTTAAATAGAATTAAAATTGAAAAAGATAAGATTTTAAAAACTTTTTTAAAACTTTATAGTAAAAAATATCATTTTACTAAGCCTTTGCCTTTAAAAATAAATTTTGATCCAACACTTCAATTTACCAATTGCACAATAACAACAGCTAAAAAAATGTGAATTAATAATAAAAACAAAAGCTATATAACTGTACAAAAAGCATTAAGAACAAATACATTTATAAATCATGACGAAAATAAAGAATTTAAATGAAATTCAGAACTTACAATGCTTGGGGGTTTTGTTATATCTTCAGATACAACTATTGAAAATGAATTAAAAAATCAGTTTTTATTTTTAAATGAAATATTTTCTGAAAAAAAATTTATTATTAAAATCACTTTTAATAGTTTGCTAGTAAATTTTTTTAATTTGAATTTTTTAGAAATTTTTAAAAATGAAGAAAACAAAATAATTGTAAAATTAGAAAAAAATAATGACTTAGTTTGAAAATATGGTTTCAATAACTTTAAAGGCTTAGGAACGAGCTGGGAAATCATTAATACTGAAAATAATAATAGATATGCTTTCGGCAATGTAATAGCTATTTTTGATGAAAAAAAACTTGTAGGATTTGAATTTGGTGGCGGCGCTGAAATTTTAGTACAAGCTAAAATGAATTTAGATAGTAAAATTTTTGCATCAGATTCTTTTTATAATCTTATTTTTGATATTGCAAATTTAACTGACAATTATAAATTAATGGATGCAATAATAACAATTTTGACAATTACAAAATCTCAAATTAATAAAATGAATACTAAAATTTTGTTGAAGCATACATTATTTTCGTATTACAAAACAATATTTTCTTTTTTAAATAAATACAATATTGAACTTCCCATTTTTCAAACTTATCTTAAAAATGCTTTGAAAAAACTTGAAAATATTGATTGCGATAAAAGCGAAACTAACTTTTGAAAATACTTTTATTATTTTCAAAAGTTTTAAATTAATAATTTTAAAAAAGCAGGTAGCTCCCGCTTTTGGAATAACTTACTTGACTTTTAACGTTAAAATATTACCATTTTCTAATAAGACATAAAAACTATTTTCGGTATTATAGATATTTTTTATTTTACTGTTATTTGCCACTTCTTTAAATTCATTTTTGGTAATGGAATATAATAACAAATTTTTATGATCGGCATCAGGCATTAATAATCAATCATTAACTTGTGCAATAATAGCTGTATTATAGTTGCTAATTTCATGTAAACTCGGATGATATTTATTAGTGATTGCCCTTTCGATTAAATTGTTATTTTCAAAACTATAGTTTCAAACTTCTCTTTTAAAATGAGGCATGTAATTTACAAAAATCGCATCTTCACTTAAAGAATTTTTATAAACAAAAGCACTCATTCATCTATTAGGAGGTAAGGGAGTGCCGGTTGCGGCTATTTTAAGTGAATTATTTTTGTTTTCAATTACTGCAATTTGAGCTCCATGATTTGCTCAACCAGATCTTACAGTAACTAAGTAATCAACATTGTTTTTTCTTAAAATTTGCAAACGATTTTCTTCAAAAACTTCTGAATTATTTAATGTTAGTGGTGTTAGTAAATCTCTTAAATTATGACGTTCTAAAAATATAATTTGTTTTGATTCAATTTCATCACCCAAAACACCATGGCGGTAATCGCTATTTGAACTCGGTTTAGCTAAAACAGCAATATGTTTATCAGTCTGGTTAATCAGCCCTACCGCTAATGGCTTGGCATCATGAGTAATTTCTTGTTGTGATTTAGCAACAATAACTAAATTATTTCCATTTGTTTCAATTCTTGCTAAATAATATTTGTCATTAACTTTGTGAACAATAATTGTAGCAAAATTTAAATGTACAAATCCGCCTTTTAAACTAGTTTTAATATCACTCCTATAAGCTTTGTTATTTTGTAAATCAAGCATTACATAATTTTGATTTATATCAATTAAACTAATTTTTTGTTTATCAACATAAATTGGACTTTCAGGGTGAATATTTTCAATTAAGGTTGAAATTATTCCGTTAAAACTTTGTTTTAGATTACCTTGGCTATCAATAAAATAAAAATGTTTATTATTGTTTATAGCTAAATTTTTAATATTTGATAGATTATTAATTTTTTCTAATGTCAATTGCAATGCGGTTTCTGGCTCCTTAGGTTTTTGTATTGGTTTTTTATCAATTGGATCATTTGGAAAAGTTTGCTTTTGGGCTACAACTTCAGCACAACCTACAACACCAATAATCAAAGGTGCAGTTCCGAAAAGTAATAATTTTTTCATGTTTAAAAACCCACTTTTAGTTTAAATAATTTTAGTATTTGGTAAATCAAATTTTAATTTTAATTTTTTAAGATCATTAACAATTAAATAATCACATTTTTGTAAGCTAAAAAATTTGTAATTTCCTTTTGCTGACATTTTACTTAAATCGGCAATTACAGCAATTTGTTGGGCATTAATTGCGGCTGTTGATTCAATTAGCGATTCTTCTTGATTGCTATTTAATAAAAAACCATCTTCACTGATTCCAACAATTGATAAAAATACCTTATTAAAATGTAAACTAGAAATTGTTTTGGCTGCTTCAATTCCAACAAAAATATTTTTATTATGTTTGTCTTCTCCACCGATTAAAACGGCTTTAACATTTGAATTTTCTTTAGCTACTTGATAAACTGCATAAGAGTTGGTATAAATTACACAAGGCTTAGAAATTTCTTTAACAGCAATTTTGCTTGTAGTCCCTGGTGAAAAATAGATAACATCATTTTTTTCAATGATTTTGGTAACTTTTTTAGCAATTTTATTTTTTTCATTAGCAAATAAAATTCGTTCTACAATTTTAGGTTTACTATTTTTATTAAAATATTCAAGTGAAGAGTACCCTAATGAAACTTTATGAATTAAACCAGCGCTTAATAATAAGCGCAAATCACGGTTTAGTGTCATTGGCGTTACATCAGCAAGTAAACTATTGATTTCTTTAGTTTGAACAATTCCCTTGCTATTGATTAGCTCTAAAATTTTATCTTGACGTTCTGATTTATTCATGTTAATTTTTTCCTCAAAAAATTATAACATTTTATAACTTTTTAATTTATTTTTAAAATTTAATAAAGTATAATTTTACAATAATTAATTTTTAAAAAATAAAGGAAAATATGAAAATAAAAGTTTTTGATAACCAACAACTTGCAGCTACTTATGTAGCTAAATATATTGACAATGCAGTTAAACACAATCCCAAAATTGTACTAGGTCTAGCAACTGGAAGTACACCCATTTCTACTTATGGCGAGTTAATTAAATTGCACCAACAAAATCACACCTCTTATGCTCAAGTGACAACTTTTAATTTAGATGAATATGATGGCATTGATCATAAGCATCCGCAAAGCTACCACTATTTTATGGAGCAAGAATTATTTAAATCATTAGATCTTAACCATCAAAAAAGTTTTTTCCCTGATTTAAAACACGATTATGATCAATTAATTAAACAAGCAGGGGGTATTGATATCCAAATTTTAGGAATTGGTTCTAATGGTCATATTGCTTTTAATGAACCCGGTTCAGATTTAAATTCTCAAACCCGAAAAATCACTTTAGCAGATTCAACGATTAATGATAATGCGCGATTTTTTAATAATGTTAATGAAGTGCCTAAATCTGCTATTTCAATGGGAATTGCAACAATTTTACAAGCTCGTAAAATTTTTATTTTAGCTTTTGGTAAAAATAAACACGCAGCTGTAAAACAATTACTAGCAAGTAAAGAATTTGATCGTAATTTTCCAGCTTCAGCATTAGCACTACATAGTGATGTTGAAATTATTGTAGATAAGGAAGCGATTGATGATTTATAAAAACGCTTTAATAACTACCCATGAAAAACAGTTTTTAGGTTGAATTGATGTAAATGAAAAAGGAATAATTGTAGAAATTGGCAAAGGCAAAACTAAAAAACAAGGTTTGGATTGCCAAGGTAATATTTTATTACCGACATTTATTGATGGTCACACTCATGGAGGTTATGGATTATCTTTTGATGATATCTTGGAACAAAATTGAACTTCAAAAGTTGCTGATTATGAGCGAAAACTTTTAAAAGAAGGTGTAAGCGCTGTTTTTGCAACTACAGTAACTCAAAGTGAAAATCATTTATTATTAATGGCAGAAAAATTTCAAGCTTTAATTAAACAATATTCTCAAACTTTTTTGAATTGATATTTAGAAGGTCCATTTATTTCTCATGAAAAAAAAGGTGCGCATAAAGCGGAATATATCAAGCCGCTCACACAAAAATTTTTAAATCAACTAGTTAAAAAAATGCCGACCAAAAAAATGTTGTTATTAGTAGCACCAGAAATTGCTAAAAATTATGAAATTGTTCAACAAAATTTACAGCAATTAAAGTTTGCTATCGGGCATTCAAATGCATATGATGTTAAAAATCAGCATTTAATTGATTACTATTATACAAGAATGACACACCTTTACAATGGTATGTCAACTTTTGATCACAAACGCCAATCGCTTGTGAATACCATTTTGGAAAAACAAAATATTAGTCCTAAATATTTAGTGGAAATAATTGCTGATGGAATTCATGTCAATAATAGTACTTTGAAATTTACTTATGACAATATTAATATTAATAATTTAATTGTTGTTTCTGATTCTTTACATGCTAAAGGATTAAAAGATGATTTTTATAAATTAGGTGAATTAGATATTGTTAAGAAAAAAGATATTTTTTATTTAAAAGACCAAAATACATTAGCGGGAAGTGGTAAACCCTACAACTTAATTTTAGAAAATTTTAAATTAGCAACTAATTGTAGTTGAGAAGATATCGTTAAAGTATCTTCTTATAATCTTGCTAAAAATCTTAAAATTACTAAAAATTATGGAACAATTAAAATAAATCAATTAGCTAATTTTGTTTTGATTAATCCTAAATTTAAAATATTGTTAATAAATAAATTTGGTGCAGAAACAATATTAAAAAAAATTTAATATCAACAAACATTTAAATTTCAGTCAAAGAATTCAAGTAGTTTTTGTTCTTTTGACTGAAAATTTATTTTTATATGCAATTAAAATTAAAGCCACAAAAATTTTTGAAATAGCATTTACTAAATAAAAAATACAGTTAAAGCTAATCTAAATATTTAGCTCTTAACTGTATTTTATTTTTGGTTAGATTTTAAAAAATATTAGTAAATTATTATTTGGATTTAACAAAACTTACTGCTAATTTATCTGGCACAGAATTAGGAAATAATGCACTTCTGACTTTTTTAACAACAATTCGATATTGACCTCCATGTGGCGATGTATAACGGACTACTTCAACATTAGAATTAATTACATCGACTTTTTTAACAACTTGTCATTGTTTAGTTGTCGGATTTTTTCATTCAAAATATAAATCATAATTTGAAAAAAATTGATTATTTTGTTTTTTAACTGTTTCTTTTAATTTTAAAATATCTGTTCTTACATGCTGATTTCAATATTGTTTTAGTAATTCATTATAGTTGCTTAAGTTTTTATCTGGTTTTGGGTCTGGGGTTTCTAAAACTCCAGCATTAAATAATCATGCTAAGCCAATTTGGATTTTTTGTTTTGCTTTTAAATTAACTTTTTTAATAAGCACATTTTCTTGTTTATTTTTTGCACCAATTGTTTTAATAGTTATGTTTTTAGCTGCTTTTTTCATTCTTTCGAAATCTAATAAACCAGCACCTACGGCATTATTTAAACCATTTTTATTAATTTCATTTTCAAAAAATGATTGATCACTTTCACGACCTGAAGCAGCTAAAATTGCTTTAATTGCTACTACACGTTTTTCATCAGTATTTAAATGTTTAGCTTTTTTAAGTAACACAGAAATAGCTCCAGTTACTATTGGTGTTGCAAAACTAGTTCCATCATAACTAACTTCTTTGTTTTTAAATTTAATTTTAAAATCATATCCAGGAGCTGCAATTAAAGGTTTAGGAAGATCTAATCATTTACCAAATCTTGTCCGATTTGAAAATTCTGCAGGATTATAGTGATTTTTATATAAATCAGTTGCTCCAACAGTGATTGAATTTAAAGCTAGTTGAGCACCATCAATCCACTCATTTTTACTATCTGGTTTTTTATGACCATTTCCAGCGGCAAAAACATTAATAATGCCATATTTTCGAGTAATATAATCTAAAAAATATGAATCTTTACCATATTCAACATTATCTAAATCTTCACGAGATCCGTAACTATGATTAATAATTTTTACACCATTAATAATCATTCATTCAATCTTTTTTTGTCAATCACTAATCCCGTATTGACCAAAACCAGCAGCATAAATTTTAGCAAAACGATCTACACCACTTCTTCCAGCTGCCGCCGCTGCAACTATTGTGGCATGCTTGTTTGCTTTAGTTTGTTGATCTTGATAAATTTCAATATCACGATCTTTAAATAAATCTAAATCAGTATTTAAAACTGCATCACCAACTTCTAAAATTCCAATTTTAGAATTAGATTTACTTTTATCTCAATTTAAAGCTAACTGACTTTTATTTTCTCATTTTCGGCGTTTTGTAAAATTAATTAAATTTAATTTATCGACCAATGAATTATCGCTAAAACTAATTTTGTTGTTATTCAAATCAGCTTTTGCAGCATTTTGAACTTTATATTCATTTAATGTTGCTCCAATTACAAAATCTATTTTTTGTAATGACTTAATATTTGCTTCATAAGCTTTTAAATTGTCAAAATTTAATCATACAATCGGCATTAAATGACTAATTTCAAAGGATGTTACATTTTTTAATCTAGTCATTAATTCTTGTGCATATTGTTGATTCTTTTTACCAAAGTAATTTACTTCATCTTCTATTTGGTCAAAATTTGGTGATGAGTAATTTAAAAATATTTTTAATTGATATTTTTTACTTGCAATATAATCATTTGATTTATTACTAAAATTTTTTTTAGCAACTGTTTTAATAGCCTTGTTATTAGATTTATAACTTAAAACCATTGTGCCAAGACTACCAATAGCTAAAATCCCTACCCAGGTTATTAGTTTAAAAAATTTTTTTGATTGCATTTTTCTTTCGCCTTTTATTAATTTATTTTTTTTCTTGGTCTTCCGCTACCTTTACCTTTTTTGGGAGTTTTCCCAGTTTGGGATACTAAATTAGTTTTACCAGCAATAAAAGCATCATATTTTTGTATAAAGCGGTATTTAGCACCTTCTTTAGACCCAACGTGTTTTAAGGCAAAATAAAAATTTCAAAAGTTTTCTAAATCATTATTTTTTAAAGCTTTTTCATAGTTATTAAATAAAATTAATCAATCTTCTTTTTTTAATTGTTTCATTAAATTAAGTTTTGTGTTTAATTTTTAAAACATTTCATCAATATGTTCAACTAAATAGTCGATTAATTTTAATTTATCTTCATCAGAGTCCAGAGCATTTGAATCTTCTACTTTTAAAAAGAAACCAATTTTTTCTTCAGGAATAATTATTTGGTAAGCATCTAAATCTGCATATTTTTTAGAAACAAGTTTTTCACCTTTTGCACGTAAGTAGACGAAATTTTTATTTTCCAAATCTCTGAATCCTGTTGTTGCATCAATGCTAGATTTAAATTCATTTTTTAATGCTGTAACAGCTACGCCATCATCACCATTTGCTTTATCTTTTGCCTTAGCTTCTTGAACTTTATAAAATAATTCCGCCATTGAATGATTTATATCAAATAGAATTCCGCTATTATTAGTTAATTTTCATGCAAGCTTTTCTGTTTCGTTAAGATTTTTTGTAACTACTAAATCTTGTTTTAATAAATTAAGAGCAGGAAGAGAATTTAATTTATTTAGTGTTAATTTGTATTCTAATTCTTCAGATTCAACTTGATAAATTTCTGTATTGTTCAAACCTTTTTTAATTAATTTAACTTTTAAAGTAATTTTTGTATTATCTGTTGAGTCAACTTCCATGCTTAATGGTGTGAAATCGATATTTTCATCACTAATAATTTTGAAATATTTTTCAATTACTGCTTTTTTAGAACTTTCATCAGTTGCATCATTAAACACTTTAGTTAAGTAATATGGGCCAATAATTGCTTCTGGGAAAGATTCTAAATTTCAATCACTTTTAGTTGGAGGTGTTGTACGATCCACTTGTTTAAAGCCATCTAATTTTACCCAACCATAATATGATAAATACTGATTATCTTTATTTTGGAATTGTACTTTTGCATAAACACTTCCTTTTTCATCATTTACATAAACAGCTGCATCGGTATCGTCATTATTTTTAGTAATTAATGCTAAATTTCAATTTTCTTGATCTGTTGTAAGATCTAAAAAATCTTTTGTCCACTGTTCGTTGTTAAAAGTATAAGCGGGAACTTGATTAATGGTTTTTGTTAAAAAACTATTTTTTAAGTATAAATTATCTTTAGCGAGTCCAATTTGTTTGTATTTGGATAATTTGTAATAAATAGTAAACGGAAAAGAATCTCAGTTCTGGAATTTGTTATTTCCAGCTCTTATACCTTGACGTACATTTCAATCACTGTAGTTATAAACAATCATCGATAAAAATGACGAAGGGTTATAAGGTAAAACCGAAAAGTCAGCATCATAAGCATAAGAACCTAATAAAATGTTGTAATCGTTAGCTTTGAAATAATTATCTATGCTTGTTGATTTTTGATCTTCAGTTCCATCACTTGCTGGAGATGTATAATTAGTTAATTGTGCTTCCCCTGGAGTAACTGGTAAAACATAATTTCTATTAGTATAATCATTTGTTGTATCATCAGTTTTATAACCTTGAGCCGCCACTGTAACATGGTCGATAAAATTATTGACTTCAGCTTCACTACCTTTAAAAGCTAAATATCCATAAAAATCTTGTCATTGTTTTTGAGTTTTCAAACCATCAAAATGACGCTCCATAACAACACCATAATTAGTACCATTTAGCCCTGATCCAACAACATTAGCAACTTCTGGTTTTTGCCATGTTAACGAATGTATTTTACTAAATGGTATGTATTGTTTATTGAAAATAGCGGCGGTAACATTTGTATTTAAATTAAACTCTTTAACTCCAGCTTTAATTAAATCATCATTAGTTGTATCATCAGTTTTAATTAGACGTACTTGATTAATTTCATTGACCGCAAGATTAATTTTGTCATTATTTGCTAAATTTAAAATAGCATCATAACTATTAGAAGTAGGAATCTCTGATAAATTAATTAAAATAGAATTGGTATCATCAGGGGTTTTTCATTCTGTTTCATCTTTAGTAGGCTTAATTCTTCATTGTAATCTTAAATTTTCATTTTTAGGAAAATCTTGACCTAAATTTGTTAATTTAAATTTTAAACTTGAATCAGTTAAAAAATTACCTTCTACACCTACAAAAGTTACATTACCAGGCGCTAAATATTTGAATGTTTCATTTGTTAGTGAATATTTTGACAAATCATCTTGATCAGAATTTAATTCAGTGTATTTTGGTAATAATCGCACATAATAACTAGTTCCAGCTGCTAAATTTTTAATAGTTGCAGTAGCTTTATTGTTTGTAGCATCAAAATTTTCTAAATCAGCTTCTAAAATTTCTGTTGATTCGCCAATTGGTTTTAGTGATAATTTCATTTCTTCTGGCTTATAAAATGTTGGCAAGTCATTTATTTCATAAACAAGTTGATTATCATTTTGCTCAGTTAATTTAAAATCCGCTTTAAATACAACTGCTTCAAATTGCATATTTTCTGGTAAAAATTTAACAGAAGCGGTTGCGGTATCAACAATATTTATGTTGTATTGTAAATTATTTCGAATTGGAAAAACATTATTAGAAATTCCTTGTGATAAACTGCCTAAATTAATTTTTTGTTGACTTCCTAAGTCTGTGCTAACCATTAATTGCATTTTTGATAAATCAATAGCATTACCGTTTGCAGCAAATCCCGAAAACTTAACTGCTCCATTATGATTGGAAAAAATAACTTTATGAGTTATTTCTTTGTTTTCAAAATCTACAGGATAAGGAATTAATCCAGTTGTAAAATTAATTGGTGATGAAATAATGGTTTCAATTCCATCTTTTTCAAAAGCAAGTGTCGCCTGGTAAGTTGTTCCATTTTCTAAATCAGTTAATTGGTGAGTCATAGAATTTTGATTGCTAAAAATTACTGTTGATTTTTGAATTATTTCTGGTTGATTATTTTTTCAATATTTAAGATAAAAATTTATTGAGTTTGTAGCCTCAGCCATCTTAATAAAGCTTGCTAAATTACCTAAATTAATATTTGCTGTTGTATTTGAAACATTTAATAATCTTAAACTTGCTAAACTATCTAGTCCTAATGTATAAACAATAGCTTGAAAATCAATATCACCTTCTTTACCATTTAATGATAGTTGAATTACATAAGGTGTGTTTTCTTTTAAATTTTCAATCAACCCCTTAAATTGATAAGATTGTTTACTGTCATCTAGCTCATTTTTTTCAGCAATTACAGGAATTCACTCAGTTTTTTTGGGAGCTTGATCATTTTCAATATATTCTCAATATTTTAAATGAATTTTATTTTTGTAATATTCATTGTTTAATGTTTCTGAAGAAAAACTAATTGAGTTTTTTTGTGCAATAAAATTAATTTTAGGTACATTAAAAGTGTTGAATGTTCCATTGGATGAAATTGGATTATAATTTTTGTCTAAAATTTGATAGTTATAAATAATTCGACGATTTAAATTACCTAAATTAAATTTTAATGTAGTTTCATTTTCTCTTTTTTTAATTACAGCAATTTGCGGGCTAGGGTTTGGAAAATTAGCATCTCAATATTTAATGTAAAATTTTTCACCTATTGTATTTCCTAAATTAAAAATTTCAAAATTAACAGACTGGTCAGAAATAGGAACAACATTTGAATAAACTTGTTGTTTTATTTTTAAAGTTTTTTGTTCATTTGTATTTTGTTGTGCTAAAACAGCGGCTGAAATCACCCCAGCTATTCCTAATGTTAGAATTCCACTAGCAACAGCTATATATTTTAACTTAGATTTATTATTACTTTCCATATTCTTTCACCATTCCTACTAAAATATTTTTTAAGTCATCTATTGTTCAATCTTCTGTTGCATTAACACTTACATAAAACCCTTGTGTCGTATTTTTATCAACACTTTTACTTGATTCACCCCGAACTACAACATTAGCTAAAGGAGTAGTTCCCATTGGTGAGAAAAATAAAAATCCTAAATCTTGTAAATTAGTAATTGGAAAATCTTCATAATTATTAATTATTTGATCTGCTATTTTTTTAGCTTCAGCATCATCTCCTAACCCATATTTAGTATCTTTAGCAACAGCTTCTTGCATTAGTGCTAAAAAATCTGGACGGGTTAAATTAATTGCATAACCTTTACCATCTTTTGTTGGCAAGTTATCAAAGTTTGAAATTCCGGATTTTGGCATTTTAACACCTTGATTATTTTGAGTTGATGAATTTCCGTTAGGAAACCCTTTTGATAGAACAGGCAAATTATCAACTAATGCTAGTGGAGCGTTAATTTGAATTTCTTTTGTTATTGGCGCTTGTTCTGTGCCTCAGTTAGAAATTATTTTTGTTATTTCTAAGTTTAGCATTAAATTGTTATTAATAATTTCTGCTCCCAAAACTTTATAATTAACGTTTGCATCTTTAGTAATTTTAAAATATGTTTCAACAAATTTTTTCTTATCTTCTGCATCCGTTTTTTTGTTCAATTCTTGAGTGAAATAGTATTTTCCAATAGCTTGGTCTGGGTATAAATTAAATTCAATATCTTGACTAATAATTCCTGCAACAGCTTTCTTCAAACCTTTTAATGTAATAAAAAAAGTAAATTTTTGGCCATCGCTAGAATTTTTTGGTGTGGCTTCAACTTTTAGTCCCAATTCTCCGGTTAAATCATTTGGTAAAATATCTTCTAGAGTTTTGACTTCTAGATTATATGTATTTGTAAATGTATCTGGGTAAGTTAAATTAAGTACCTTATTTATATAATCTAAATTTTGTTTAAAAAATGATGGAACTATTTGATTTAATTCTTTTTTATAATCTCATATTAAATAATTATTATCTAGTGAAATACCGGTTTTTTTAAACCTTTCCATTCTAAATTTAACACCCTTTGGAACTTCATTTCAACTTTTAAATTTAAATCTTGCACTCATAAAATCTGATGGTTTTATTGGTGTGTAACCAGTTAAAGAACGAGGACTTATTCCTCCAAATTGAATTATTTTTTGAGGGTTACGCGGATCTTCAGAACCTTCTTCAGCCATTTTTTCATGCCTTGCTAAAAGATCATCACCGGGATAATCTGAAATATCTAATGGCGACAAAATCCAAATTCTTGAAGCTGCATATTGATTATCGGTAGTATTCATGTAATTTTTAAACCCGTTTTTAATATTATTAGCAAATGTAGTTGTATCTTCGCCAACTTCATCTTTAAAAGCTAAATATTCATATAAATCAATAAATTTTTTCTTAGTATTAAATCCACGATAACGTTGCCATGGTTCAAATCGTTGGTAACCACCTAAATAATCATAATTAACAATATTTTTAACAGCTGGTTTATGGAACTTAGTTTTTAAATCATTAATAAAAGCTTCATCTTTTGTAATTTCAACAACTGTTGCAGTTATAGTGTCATTAAATTTAAATTCTGTATTACCTTTTTTAATTAAATTAGTTTTGTTGCTATCACTTTTTGCAAATAAACGCACCTCATTAGTTTCGCCTAATCAGAATTCTTTTGTTTTTTTATCAAAGCTAAATTCTTTTGCATTATTTACTAATTCATTTGCATTGGTGATTGAGAAATCGAATGAGTTTTTAGAATCATTTTCTTCTCAACTCATCGATAGATCTTCTGGTTTTTTACGTCACTGTAAAACTAATTCTTGCCCAAATGGAAAATCTTCATCAATTTTTTCTAATTTAAATGTAAATTCATTGTTAGCTAAAAAATCAGTTGGTGCTGCAGAGTTATATCAATTTCCTAATTCAAAAGTTAAAAATCCCTTTGTGGTAAATTCGACATTAGTATCAGCTAAAAAGTCATATTCCTTTTTTTGTGTAAGAGCATAATTTGGATAAACAGCAAATCGATATGTTTCTAATGGTTCTAAATTATCAAAATTAATAACAGCTTTTTTAGTTTCTTGATCAATTACAGAAATTAATTGTGAACTAATTGGTGTGGTGTAATCATATGTTTTATCAGCTTTTTGTTTATACAAGTAGATAATTAATTCATTTTCTGCATAATCGGCTGGAAAATTTTCTAAGGTAATTACAGCATTATTGTAAGTAATTTTTGTTTTATCAATTTGTGGAGTTATTTTTATATCATTGTAAGTAAAATTAACTGTTTCAATTTGCGGATCTTGATAATTTTGATCAGTTTTTTTAAATAAATTAAAGTTGTATTGCTTATTATGTTCCAAACCGTCAACAAATAAATTTGAAATACCAAAAACTAGCTCTGGTAAATTAAAAGTTTTAACAGTTGCTGCGGCATCACTAATTTTTGTTGTTGCATCACCTTCTCAAAATACAGCTTGCATTGTTTGTGGATCAATGGAATTAGTAGCATCATAATTATTAACAAAGTCTGTAAAAGAAACTACTACTTGATTTGTTAATGGTAAAAAATCATGTCCTTTTTTTGCTAAAAAAATTTCTTGCAATTTAGGTTCTGTATTAGTTACAAAATCCATTCTTGAAGATATAACATTTTTTGATTCCGATGTCGGATCTAAAATATAAACTTCATATAAATCACCAGAGTTTAAATCATTCAATTCAACGTTAAATTGATCTTCATTTTCTGGTAGTGTTAAATTAAGAGATTTTTCACTGTTAGTTTTTGAAGAAAAATATTTTAACAAAACATTATTTTTATTTCTACCAAATTTATTGAAATATTTTTGAATTGCTTGGACTCTAATTTTAGCCATTGTTTTAGTAACTTCTAAAACGCTAAGTTCTAAATTATTTTCTCCAGCTGTGTAAAATACTTTTTCTTGCATTAAAGGTTCTTGATTATTTTCAATTCAAAATGAAACTAAATATCCAGTTTCTGAATTCAAATTAGGAATTGTAGCTGTAATAAAAAAATCATTTGAATTATCTGCTCCGGCAACAATTTGAGCTTTTTCTTTTTTAAAAGCTGTATCACCTTCTTTATTAGCTTCCGCATAAGCAATATAGACATTAGCATTTTTTAAACCTGGATCTAATTTTGAAGATTTAAAACGAAGTTCACTAGTAGTTGCGCTATGTTTAAATGTTGGATTTTGGTAAATAAAAAAATTTTCAACTTTTTGTAAAAGTTTATTTTCTGAATCTCAAACCTCAGCTGAATATTTTTTACCAGGCTCTAAATTCGGAATTGTAGCTTTGATGTTCTTTAATAATGCATTAACACTAGATTTTACTTCTTTAATATTTTTAGGATTAGCATTATCTCAATATTTAATAGTTACTTGATTATTTTTTAATGGTGAAGATGTTTGTGTCAAGCTCAAAATTAAATTGTTGCCTTCAACCCAGAAATTTGAAGCATTAGTTGACGTAATTTTTAATTGCTGATTTTCTGTATTTTTTTTGTGTAAAAAATAACTTAGTGGTGCAATTATAACTACTGAAGCTACAACAGCAATTCCACCTAAGAAAAATCATTTTTTGCGATTTTTGTTTAGTTTTTTCATAAGTTCTTCCTTTTGTAATTCTTTTTAATTAATGACTTAAAATTGTAAAATATGTGTCAATATTCTAAATTCTATTTAAAAAACAAAAAAAAAAAAAAAGCCCTACAATTTTAAAAAAAAGTAAAAAAAAGCCCAAAAAAAAGACTTTTTTGTAAATTTAAACTTTTTTAATAGTTTTTAAAATTATTATTAAGTTATTAAAGGCGCGAGTTTAATTATTTTGAAATAAAAAATAAACCTTGTAAAAATCAAGTTAAGAAATAAATTTTCTTTAACATTTTTTACAAAGTTTATTAAATCTTTTTTATAACTAAAATTTAGGTAGTTTTTTTAGGTCTTCCACTACCTTTGCCTTTTTTGGAGGCTTTTCCGGTTTGAGATTCTAAGTTAGTTTTACCAGAAATAAAAGCATTATATTTTTTTATAAATCGATATTTGGCATTATCTTTAGTAACATCATTTTTTAATGTAAAATATAATTTTCAAAAATTTTCAATCTCATTATTTTTTAATGCTTTTTCATAATTATTAAATAAAATTAATCACTCTTCTTTTTTTAATTGCCTCATAAAACTATTAATTTAGTATTTTGTTTTTTATTTATTTTAAAAACTAAAACATTTCATCAATATTTTCAGTTAAGTAATCGATTAATTTTAGTTTATCTTCATCGTTTGTTAATGTATTATCTTCAGCAACTTTTAAAAAGAAACCAATTTTTTCTTCAGGGATAATTGTAGTATAAGCTGTTAAATCGGCATAAGTTTTTGAGATAAATCTTTCACCTTTAGCACGGAAATATACATAACCCATTGAATTAGTGAAGCCAGTAAAGCTTGAACTTAATTTATTTTTAAATGCTGTTTTGATTGTTTTAACAGCTTCATCATTCGAATTTACCTCATCTTGAGCTTTAGCTTCCTGAATTTTATAAAATAATTGCGCCATTGTTAGGTTAATATCAAAAACAGCTCCAAGCGGTTTAGTTACTGATCAAATTGCTTTTTCTGCTTCATTTAATGTATTAGTCCCTTTGAAATCAGTATTAAGTAAATCAAGTTCTGGCAAACCACTTAATTTATTTAGTGTTAATTCATAGCTAAATTCAGTGGATTCTACTTGGTATAAATCTTTATTTTCTAAACCTTTTTTAACTAGTTTTACTTTTAATATTGCCTTAGTAGAATCAGTTTTGTCAACTTCTAAACTTACAGGAATAAAATCAATATTTTCATCACTTGTAATTTTAAAGTATTTTTCAATTACTGCTTTTTTAGCGGCTTCATCAGTTGCATTTTTAAACAGTTTAGCTAAATAATATGGTCCAATAACTGTTTCAGGGAAAGGGGCTACACTTCACTGATCTTGGGTAGGTGGAGTAGTTTTGTCTACTACTTTAAAGCCTTCCAATTTAACTCATCCATAATATGATAAATATTGGTTTTCATTATTTTGGAAATGCATTTTAGCATAAACACTTCCAGTTGCATCATTCACATAAACGATATCACTTGTATCACTAGCGCTTTTTCTTACTAGCGATGCATTTCAACCTGGTGTTGCTGTTGTTGCACTTAAAAAGTCGCGAGTTCTTCTTTCATTTGCAAAAGTATAAGCAGGAATTTCTGCTAGTGATTTAGTTAAAAAATTATTTTTTAAATATAAATTATCTTTTGCTAAACCGATTTGTTTATACTTACTTAATTTATAAAAAACTGTAAATGGAAATGAATCTCAACTTTGGAACTTATTATTTCCGTATTTAACATATTCTCTTCTATTATTGGTTTCATGATAGTGATAAATTAGCATTGATAAAAATGAAGAAGGATTATACGGTACTACCGAGAAATCAGCATCATAAGCATAAGAACCTAATAAAATGTTGTAATTATAATTTTTGAAATAAGTATCTAAATTTGCTGATTTTTCATCATCTGTTGTTCCGACTGTAAAATCAGTTAGTGCACCACTAACTGGATTTAATGGCACCATATAGTTTCTATTAGTATAATCATTTGCGCTACTATCAGTTTTATAACCTTGAGCTGCGGCAACAGCATGATTTACAAAATTATTAACTTCACTTTCACTACCTTGAAATGCTAAATAACCATAAAAATCTTGCCATTGTTTCTGAGTTGTTAATCCATCAAAATGACGTTCCATTACAATGCCATAATTTTGACCTGTTAATCCTGAAGCAACAACATTACTAATTAAAGGTTTTTGCCAAGTTAATGAAACAGTTTTTTGATTTGGAATGTATGTTTCATTAAATAAGATTGGTGTTATAGAACTATTTAAATTAAATTCTTTGTTCCCGGCTTTAATTAAGTCAGTACCAGTATCACTAGCTTTTACTAAGCGCACTTCATTAACTTCATTAATTGCAAAATTTATTTTCTCATTATTAACCAAATTTAAAATTACATCATAACTATTATTTTCTGGAACTGAAGCTAAATTAAATTCAATTGAATTAGTTTCATCGGGGTTTTCTCAATTAACACCATCTTTTAGTGGTTTAATTCTTCATTGTAATTTTAAAGATTCATTAGTTGGAAAATCAGTTCCTAGGTTATTTAATTTAAATTTTAAAGCAACATCATTTAAAAATTCTCCTTCAACCCCTACAAATGTAACATTCCCAGGTACTTCAAATTTGAAAGTAGTATCAGTTAATGAATATCTTGATAAATCATCGCGATCAGAATTTAACTCTGTGTATTTCGGTAACAATCTTACATGATAGCTAGTTCCGGCAACAAGATTTTCAATTGTTGCAAAAGCTTTTTTAGCTCCAAGATCTACATCAGTTAAATCAGCCTCTAAAACTTCACCGCCAGCTCCAATAGGTTTTAATGAAAGTTTCATTTCTTCTGGTTTATAAAATGTTGGTAAGTCGGTGATTTCGTATTTTACTGAAGTATCAGTTTTAGTAACTAACTTAAAATCTGCATTAAATTTAACATCTTGGATTTGAACATTACTTGTTAAAAAGTTTTGTGATCCCGTTGCGGTGTCAACAATATTTAATTCATATTTTAAACCACTTTCAAATGAAAAAACATTAGTTGAGATATTTGAGCTCAGTGTTGCTAAATTATATTTTCATTGCCCACCTGTTTCAGACATTAATTTTAGTTGCATATTAGTGGTATCTAAATTAGATGTTGAAGAAGTAAATCCAGAAAAACGTACAGCAGCATTGTGGTTAGATACAATAACTTGGTGTTTGTTTGATGAATTTGTGAATTCCACAACATAAGGCACTAGTTTAGTTGTGAAATCAATGGTTGAAGAAACAATTGTTTCTTCGTTATTTTTAGCAAATGCAAAAACAGCTTGGTATTCTGTTGCACTTTCTAAATCTGTTAACTCTTTCAAAATTGAATTTTGTTCTGTTAGATTTATTACAGCTTTTCGCGAATTTTGTGGCTCTGATTTTTTTCAATATTTAATAAAGTATTCAATTGAGTTATTAGAACTCTTGTTTAAATCAATATAACTAGATAAATTAGAAAGATTTAAATTTGCTGTTGAATTTGAAACATTTAACAAACTTAATTGAGCAGCACTAGCTTGTCCTAAAGTATAAACAACTGACTGAAAATCAATATCACCATCTTTGCCATTTAATGACAATTGAATTACATAAGGTGTATTTTCTTTTAAATTATTAATTTCACCACTAAATTGATATGACTGTTTATTATCATCTAATTCATTTTTTTCAGCGATTACAGCAATTCAAGATGTTTTTTCTGGCGCTTCACCATCTTCGCGATACTCCCAATACTTTAAATAAATTTTATTTTTGTAATATTCTTCATTCAATGTTTCTGAAGCAAAATTAATTGAATTTTTTTGAGAAATAAAATTAATTTTTGGGATATTAAAAGTATTAAAAGTTCCATTAATAGAAATTTCATTATAATCTTGATCTAAAATACTGTAATTATAAACAATCCGCTTATTTAAATTACCTAAACTAAATTTGACTGCAGTTTCACTATTCTTGCGAGTTATCTTAGCAAGTTGAGGATCAGGATTTGGGTAATTGGCGTCTCAATATTTAATATAAAATGTTTCACTTTGCAAAGGTTCTAAATTACTAATTTCAAAATTTACAGCTTGATCAGAAATAGGAACAACACTTGAATGAGCGTAATGCTTAATTATTGCATTTGTGGTTTTTTCTGAATTTTGTGTTGTTAAAAGACTTGCTGCAACAATCCCAGCTACACCTAAACTTAAAACCCCACCAGCAACTGCTGCATATTTTCATTTATTTTTTTTATTATTTTCCATATTCTTCCACCATTTTTACTAATGTATCTTCTAAATCTTTGATTGTCCCAGTTATTCCATCTGCTACAGCAATATAAAATCCTTTAGTTGTATTTTTGTCAACATTTAAACTACCTTGACCTTCATTAACAACGGGTTTTAATGGAGTTGTTCCCATTGGGGAGAAAAATAAAAATCCTAATGTTTGTAAGTTTATAATCGGGAAATCAAGTGGATTATTAATAATTTGATTTGCAATTTTTTTAGCTTCGGCATGATCACCTAATCCCAATGCAGCATCTTTAGCAACTGCTTCTTGCATTAATGCTAAAAAGTCAGGGCGAGTTAAATTAATTGCATAACCTTTTCCATTTTTGGTTGGACTGCTATCAAAATTAGAAATTCCTGAAATGGGCATGTCAACGCCTTGATTATTTTGAGTATAGCTGTTCCCATTAGGGAAACCTTTGGATAATACCGGTAAATTATCTAACAATGTCAATGGCACAGTAATTTGTAATTGTTTAACTAAAGGTTCACTTGCTGTTCCTCATTTATGAATTGTTTTAGTTATTTCAAGATCTAAAACTAATTCATTCTCAACAATGCTTGCGCCTTTGGGAACAAAATCCACATTTGCATCTTTAGTAATTTTAAAATATTTTTCTACAAAAGTTTTTTTACTGTTATCATCAGTTAATTTGTTAAATTCTTGTACAAAGTAATATTTACCAATTGCTTGATCAGGATATAAACTTAGTTCAATATCTTGTCTAATGATTCCGTCATTTGATTTTTTCAAACCTTTTAAAACAATGTAAAAATCTATGTTTGGATCAGAAGAACCTGCTTTGGCAGTTGCTTTAACTTTCAGTCCTAATTCTCCAGTTAAATCATTAGGTAAAATATCCGTTAATTCTGAAATAACTAAATTATATTTTGTTGTAAAGCCTTCAGAAAAATTAAGTTGTAAAATTTTTGTTAAATAGTCTTTATTTTCTTTAAAAAATGAAGGTACCATTTGGCTTAATTCTTTTTTGTAGCTTCATTTTAAATACATATTATTTAAAGTTATTCCGGTATCTTTAAATCTTTGAATTCTAAATTGGAATGCTTTAACAATAACACCTCAATTTTTAAATTTTCATCGACCATCCATAAAGTCGCTTGGTTTGATTGGACTAGCTGATGAATAATAACTCGGTGACACACCACCGATTTCAATGATTTTTTTAGCAGGTTTATTATTACCAACTTCACCATTTCTAATTAAATTTCCATGTTTTTCCAAAAGGTTATTACCTTCATAATCAGAAATATCTAAGGGTGATAAAATATAAATACCTGTTGCTTTATATTTATCACTCGGTGTATTAATGTAATTATGAAACCCATTTGCGATATTTTGTCCAAGTGTATTTGTATCTTCTGATCCGTCATTACCAAAAGCTAAATATTCATACAAATCAATTAATTTTTTCTTAGTATTAAATCCACGGTAGCGTTGTCATGGTTCATAACGTTGGAACCCACCTAAATAGTCATAGTTAACAATATTTTTAACTTCTGGTCTTTGGAATTTAGTTTTAATTACATTAATGAAATCACTATCCTTAGTAATTTCTAAAACTGTAGCTGTAACAGCATCATTAAATTTAAATTCAGTATTACCTTCTTTGATTAAATTAGTTTTATTTGTATCGCTTTTATTAAATAAACGAACTTGATTAACTTCCCCTAATCAAAAAACTTTTTCTTTTCGTTTAAAACTTAATTCTTTAGCATCATTTGTTAAATCAGTTGCATTAGCAATATTAAATTCATATGAATTTTTGTCATCTTCAGGGCTTCATTCAGCTGCAGGATCTTCTGGTTTTTTACGTCATTGTAAAACTAAATCTTGTCCAAATGGAAAATCTTGATCTATTTTTGATAAGGTAAAAGTAAAATCTTCATTATCTAAAAATCCTGTAGGAGAGTTTAAATTATTTCAGCTTCCAAAGTTGAAAGTTAAAAAACCTTTGGTTTTAAATTCAGCTGCTGAAGTTCCTAGAAAATTATATTCCATTTTTTGAGTTAAAGTGTAGTTTGGAAAAACTGCAAATTTGTAAGTATTTAAAGGTTCTAAATCATTAAATGTTACAACGGCAGTTTTTGCCTCTTTATTAATTGTAGAAATTATTTCTGTAGCTTGAGGGTCGTTATAATCGTACCCACCATCAGCTTTTTGCTTATATAACTTCACTAATAATTCATTTTCTGAGTAATCACTTGGAAAATTATTTAAAGTAATTGAAGCTGAATTATGACTTATTTTAGTTAAATCTATCGTTGAAGTCATAGCCACATTTTGGTAAAGAAAATTCACAGTTGCAATTTGAGGGTTTTCAAAATTAGCATCTGTTTTTTTAAATAAATTAAAATTATATTTTTTATTGTGTTCTAATCCTTCAACAAAAACATTTGCAAAACCAAAAACTAAATCAGGTAAGTCGTATTTTTTAACAATCGCTAAGTTATCATCAATTTTGGTATTTTCATCGCCTTCTCAAAACACTACATGCATAGTTTTGGGGTCGATCGATTTATCTGCGTTATATTGATTAATAAAGTCAGTGAATGAAACAACTAATTTTTCAGTTAATGGTAAAAAGTCATGACCCTTTTGAGATAAAAAGATTTTTTGTAATTTTGGATTAGTATCAGTTATAAAATCAACTCTAGATGATATAACTTCTTTTGATTCTGATGCACTATCATAAATAAAACTTTCATATAAATCACCAGAATTTAAATTTTCTAATTCAATAGTTAAAGAGTCTTCATTTTTTGGCAATGTTAAATTCAGTAAAAATTCTTTATTCTCTTTTAGTGAAATGTATTTCAAAGTAACATGCTCTTTAATGCCGAATTTATTAAAGAATTTTTGAATGCTTGAAATATTTAATTTGGCAGTTGTTTTAGTTGCTTCTAATACACTTAATTCTAAATTATTTTCACCAACTGTATAAAATGTTCTTTGCTCCATTAAAGGAACTTCATTTTTATCAATATAGAAAGAAACGATATAGCCAGTTTCGGGGTTTAAATCTGAAATTGTTGCTTGGATGTAATAATCATTTGGATTATTAGTTGCAGCTACAACTTTGGCTTTTTGCATTTTAAATCTAGTGTCACCTTCTTTTGTAGCTTCAGCATATGCAACATAAATATCAGCATCTTTTAATCTTGAATCTAGTTTTGTTGATTTGAAGTTTAATTCATTAGTTGTTGCAACATGGCTAAATGTAGGGTTTTGATAAACAAAAAAATCTTTAACTTCTTGTAAGATATTCCCATTACTGTCTAAAACTCTTGCTGAATATTCTTGACCAGGCGCTAAATTAGCGATACTTGCTTTAATGTTTTTATTAGACAAATCAACACTAGTTTTAATTTCTCGAATATTTTTCGGATCATTATTTGCTCAATATTGAATTGTAACTTCATTATCATTTTTAGTTAATGATGTTTGATTCAAGCTCAAAATTAATTCATTACCTTTAACTCAAAAATTTGAGGCTGTTGTTGTAATGATTTTTGACTGATTCTGACCATTATTTCTTGTTAAAAAATAACTCAAAGGAGTAATAACAGCAATAGCTAAAACAGCTCCTCCACCACCTAATAAAAGTCATTTTTTACGATTTTTACTCTGTTTTTCCATAAAGATTTCCTTTTGTAATTCTTATTAATTTTTAATAACTTGAAGTATAAAATATGCGTTATTAATTTAAATTCTATTTTAAAAACAAAAAAAAAAAAAAAGAAGTTTACTTTCTGAAAAAAAGTAAATTTTTAGCTTTAAAAATAGTTTTTTTAAGTAATTTAACATAAATTAAAGTTTTTATAAGATAAGTTTTTATAAAAAAACTTAAATTTTAAAATAAAAAAATCTTAAAAATTTAAAATAAACTTTTAAGATTTTCAAAATTTACTGTTAATTTTTTCTAGTACTTATCAATAATTATTTTAGGTTTTTTAGCAAGGTTTTTATTTTTAAAGTAACTTATAAAATGATCCATGCTATTAATGTGATTTAAATTAACATTTTTTAAATCTTTCATATCATGTTTTTTAGGAATTTTTAATAAATTCACAACATGACTTGAATTATGTAAAACATCTGGTTGTGTAACTTCTGTATCTAAAATTTCAACAACATTTAATGCATCAATTTCAATAATTTGATTTTGAGTATCAATGCCATTTAAATCATAGAAAAAATTATAAAAAATGCTATTTTTGCGGTAATCAATAATTAATAAATTATTTTCAAAAAAAGCGGAAGTATTATTACCGATAATTTTTTCAATATTTTGAAAAAAGGCAATTTTGTCAAATTGATCAAATTGAGAAGAAAATCATCTGTCATTAATCATTAATCTTGGTTTTTTAATATTAAATAAAATATTTTGTGATTCATTTTTTCTGGCTAAAACATTATTTTTGAATGTTTCTAAATCTTTGCTGTCTTTAATTAAAAAAGCTTGATCTTGATCTGCTACATCAAAATTCAATTCAAAGCTTTTAATTAGATAATTTCTACCAGCTTTGTTCATGTAATCTAAAAAATAGCGTTGATTTTCTTCTTTTGATTGATGAATTTGATTAATATATTGACTAAAATCCTCATTTTTTACAAAATATTTTTTAAAAACACTATAACCAAATCATGCAAAAGGTGTAATAAAACCAATTGAACCTAAGGATATAGCTCCAATTAATAATCCTAGTTTAATTTTTTTTGATTTTATAGAAATTTTTTTCAATTTTTTCCAACCTTTTTATTTTTGACTATTTTTTTAAATTTACTTATTTATATTTTAAAATAAAATTTAAAAATATTTTCTAGATTTTTATTAAAGTTATAATTTTATGTATTATATGCGGCAATTTAGCTAATGAAAGCTATAATTTTTAAAATTATTAATAATTAAAATATTTTCAAAGAAAAATATCATTAAAAGAGGTTAAATATGGTTAAGCGACATTTTTATAACAACCGTGAATATGTATTGGACAAAGTTAATAAAGTTGTAATTTTAAAACCTGAATTTCATCAAAAGTTATTAAATAAACAACTTTGAGGTAAATTTGGGTTTAAAAAAATTGGTGGTTCTTCAATTGCCGATGTTTTATTAACTGATAATTTTAAATCACATTTTGCAGCATTCGCTAAAATTGCATGACTATCAATGCCGGTTTTAGATCCAAAATATGTTAATGCCGGGGTGGCGATCGAACCTAAAGTTGTTGAAGCATTAGAAACTAAATTAAATATTGAAATTGAAACTTTTCCTCCCGAGCAATATAATTATGATTATTTCGCTGGTAAAGATGACATCATCGGCGGAATCCCCGATGGTTATATTCCCAAAAATGAATCAATTATCGAAATTAAAACAGCCGGCGAAAAAAAATATTATGATTGGGAAAAATATGGGGTACCTCTTGCTTATTTAAAGCAAGCTCAACTTTATACCTATTTAATGAATAAAGAAAAATTCTACATCGTTGCAACTTTTTTGAAAGAAGAAGATTATGCACATCCGAAAAATTTCCCAATTAAAAACCGCAAATTAAAAGCCTACCCTTACAAATTAAATCGCGATCAAGCAATGGATGATATTCAAAAAGTAAAGCAATGATACCAATTTTATACTCAAAAAGGCATTTCCCCACAATACAACGAAGCAATTGATGGTGATTTAATTGATTGATTAGAGTGCGAAAATGAAGATCAATTGCAGACATTACTAGACAAATGAAAGGCATTAGGTAAATACGTTGAATCACAATAATGAAAATGAATTACCGATAATCAAATTCAATCATTACAAACGTTTTTTAACAACTCAACCATATTTTGTATGACACAATGAATTTAATCCAAATAATTTGCAACCTGAATTAAAAAATATTTCTAACATAGAAATTTTAAAAGATAATTCCTATTCTAATGATGAGCTTGAAGATGATGATATTTTAGCAACATTAGTGAGTATTTTTTCTGGAGAAGAAGATTTAGAACAATTTAGTAAAATTGATGTAATCAAAAATTCTTTTGATATAGTTGTTAAACAATTTCAAGACTATATTGTTAAAGATTTCGCAGCTGAAAAAGTTTATTTTGTTAAAGCTAAAAGCAATGATCAAGCTATTTCAGAAACACTTGAAGCTATCA
Source organism: Mycoplasma pogonae (assembly GCF_054170725.1). Lineage (NCBI taxonomy): Bacteria > Bacillati > Mycoplasmatota > Mollicutes > Mycoplasmatales > Mycoplasmataceae > Mycoplasma > Mycoplasma pogonae. The sequence goes on from NZ_JBSWZS010000003.1 coordinate 91,880, forward strand.
ATTTACAAAATTATGAAGTTATCATCAATCCTGTTTTTAAATATCGCAATGCCATTGCAAGACCAATGGCTTATTTTCCTAAAAAACAAAAAATTTCTAATATAAATGTTTCTTCAAAAACAAAGTTAAATAATTATTTCCGTGCCTATTATGATTACTGAATTACTAAAAAAGCTTTGGGTAATAATTCAATTCATGATTATTCACTTTTTGTAATTGATATTGTTCATAAATATCAACCTAAAATTGTTCCCATCACTGAAACTTATCAAGCGGCAACATTAAAAAGCGGCAAAAGCTTACCCGAAAAATATAAAGGTAATGTAGAAATGACTAGATGTTTTTTTCATAAAGGTGTAGCTAATGATTCCCATTGTGATTCAGAGGATTTTAATCGAATTGCAACCTTTTTAGAAAGTAAAAAAATTGATATTAAACCAAATTATACTTTGTATTTTGATGAAATTGATGATATTATTGACAAAATTAATAGTTATCAAAATCTTGAATACTTTACTGATATTAATCCTTTGCAATATTGATCTGATACACTAGAAAAATATGAATTTCCAGCTGGCAATGATGCTTTTGCAGAAAATGTAATTGAAATTTTACATCCAGAAATTTTTGGTATTACTGGAAATTTAATTAAATTTGAGAAAAAAATTAATTACATTGAGCAAAAAAGATTATATTTAGACACTAAAAATAGTCAGCAGATTAATTGCAATGAAATTATGCATTTAATGCAAAAAGCTAATTTTTTTGAAGATCAAAATAGTAAAAATGCCCATATTTTATTAAGTATTTTAAAAAAAGATGAAATCAAAATTGTTCCTGATAAACTTAAGACATTCATTGATCTTTTGACCCAACCTAACGAAATTATTGTTTGATATGATTTTGAAAGTTTTTCTTTCCCTTTCCCGGTATTGGAAAATTCTAAACCTTATAGTCAAATTGTTTTTCAAGTCTCGATTATCAAAACTAAAAATGGTGCAATTTTTTCAAAAGAAAATTTTGTTTATGACCCACTTAAAATTAATAACGATGTTTTCAAAAACATTATTGACGATATTTATGCAAATAAAGCTAATAAATTTGTTGTTTTCAATAAAAATTTTGAAAATACAAGATTAAAGGAAATGGTAGAATTATTTCAAAAAGTTCATGATCCGCAAGCTCGAGATTATAGCAAAAAAGTGGCTCACATTACTGATCACACGGTAGATTTAATGGAATGTTTTGCAAATCGCAAAGCAAATGATCATCCAATTATTTTTATTCCTGAAATAAAATGTTATTTTAGTATTAAAAAAATTGAAAAATATATTACAAAGCATAAAATTGATTTAGAACATAAAATTACTCCTTATTCAGAGTTGGAAATCCAAAATGGAATGATGGCAATGAATGTTGCTGGTAGTCGCTATTTAGGTGGAATTGGCGATAATGAATGAAATAATGAAAAAGTACCATTGCTAAAGCAATATTGTGAAAATGATGTAATGGCAATGTTAATGGTGTTTGATTTTATGAAATTACAATATCAAAAGTTTGCAAAACAACAAAAATAGAAGGGTGATATAATTAAAAAATGTTAGATTTTTTAGGTAAAAAAATTCAAAAAGCCTTAGGCTCAATGTCAAAAAAAACACTTTTAAATGAAGAAGATATTATCGTTGTTACGCGTGAAATTCGTTTAGCTTTATTAGAAGCTGACGTTAATCTGCAAGTAGTTAAAAAATTTATTCAAAATGTTAAGGAAAAAATTGTTGGGCAAGAAATTGTTGGTAAGTTAAATCCTGAGCAACAAATGATTAAAATTGTACATCAAGAATTGCAAGAAATTTTAGGTGGTAAAGCTCAATCAGTTACCTTAAACAAAAATAAAGCTAATGTTTTTATGATGGTTGGGCTTCAAGGTACTGGTAAAACAACTTCAACAGCAAAACTAGCAAAATATTTTATTAAAACTAAACAAGCAGAAAAGATCTTATTAATTGGAGCTGACACTTATCGCCCAGCTGCGATTGAACAGTTAAGAATTTTAGCTCATAATTTAAATTTAGGTTTTTATTCAGAAGATACAACTTCAAAACCGGAAACTATTGTTAAAAATGGTTTAGAAAAAGCTAAAGTTGAAAACTATGATTTAGTAATTATTGATACTGCAGGGCGTTTAGCAATTAATGAAGAATTAATGGATGAGCTAATTAATATTAAAAAAATTGCTCACCCAAATGAAATTTTATTTGTTACTGATGCTCTTGTTGGTCAAGATGTTATTAATACTGCAGAAATTTTTAACAACAAACTTGCTTTAACAGGGTTAATTATTACAAAATTAGATTCAGATGCTCGTGGAGGAGCTGCTCTTTCATTGCGTCAATTGCTAAATCTACCAATTAAATTTATCGGTACTGGTGAAAAAGCTGATAATCTTGATTTATTTCACCCCGATCGAATGGCTGATAGAATTTTGGGGATGGGTGATGTTTTATCTCTGATTGAGCAAGCTGAAAATGTAATTGACAAACAGAAAACTGAAAAATTAACTAAACGAATGTTTTCTGGTAATTTTGATCTTGATGATTTAATGGAAAGTTTAAAACAACTTCGCAAACTTGGAAAAATGTCTAAAATATTAAAAATGATTCCTGGTTTAGCGGCAAAAAATATTGATGAAACAAAACTAGAATCAGCTGAGAAAAAAATTCGTTTATTTGAAATTTTGATTTCATCAATGACAATGCAAGAACGAAAAAATCCTAAATTATTAAAAAACGCTTCACGAAAAAATCGAATTATGAAGGGTTCAGGTCGGAGTGCCCAAGAATATAATCAATTAGTTAATGAATTTGAAAAAATGTCAGTTCAAATGAAACAAATGTCAAACATGATGAAAAATGGCGGCGGCGGCTTTAATCCCGGTTCATTTGGTGGCATGTTTTAAAAAAAGCAGTAGTTTAACATTAAACTAGAAAAAAATAAACCTTTTAAATGTTGTAAGCCTCTCAGGGATTCTGAGGGGTTTTTCAATTTAAAATTGATTAAATTCATTCATATTATATTAATCAATATATGTTTGAATTCTAAAAAAAAGAATTTTTTAGTTTTGATGAATTTTCACTAATAAGCAAACATAATTTGTATTCATATACTTGAGTGTTGGAATATAAGTAACATCTGCTGCAACAATATTTTTGTTTGCAGCATTGTAATAATTACGTTCTACTAAATTAAAAATTTTACATTAGTATTTTTAAATTCTTTAGCTTTTTTTGTAGATTTTTTAATCTTTTAATTTATTGTAAATTCTTAATAAATATTTATATGAAAAGTTTTATTTTTTTACCTATGCCTTTATTTTTCTTTTGGTGATTTCTCTATTTTTGGAGTTTAATATTTTTTTCTGTTGAATTTATTGCAATATCATTTTCAAAAATGATAAAAGAATCATAACTTTTTTCATACATTTCAAAAACCCCTAATCAAAATGCCTTGTCATAATAAAAAAATGAACCTCCAAATTTCACTCACTTAAATATTTCGGTGAGTTTAATATTTTATGATCTACTTTTTTTGTTCTAGTTTAATATGTAAATTAATGCATAATTCTAATAAAAAAATGAATTAAAATAAAAAAGCAACTAATTTAATTAGTTACCTCATTATTAAATTTATTAACCATTTTTTTAAAGGATTAAACAATATTAATCGATCTAAAAAAATGGGGCGGATGACGGGGATCGAACCCGCGAATGTCGGATCCACAAACCGATGTGTTAGCCACTTCACCACATCCGCCAAGAGCAAAATTATTATACCTAATTTTTTAAAAATAAAAAATATTTTTCATAAAATTTTAAATTAATATTTAAAGTTTGTTCTAAAATTAAATTTAAAGATTTTTTAATATTTTTATTGTCTAAAAGTATAATTAATTTAAAATTATTTTTACATTTTAAACATTTTTATACATATATATTAATAGTGGTGGTATAGTGAAAAAAGAAAATTTAAACGCTCATAAAAATATGAAAGAACTAGTAAATCATTTAAAAAATGTAGGTTTTGTTTTTCAAGGTTCTGAAATTTATGGAGGCTTAGCAAATACTTGAGATTATGGACCTCTAGGAGCTTTAATTGCTAAAAAAGTTAAGGATTTGTGATGAAATAATTTCATTACTAAAGAAGCTAGCAATTATGGACTAGATAGTAAAATTTTAATGAGTAATTTAGTTTGAGAAGCTTCTGGTCATACAACAAATTTTTCTGATCCATTAATTGAAAATAAAATCAACAAAAAACGTTACCGAGCTGACAAAATTATGGAAGAGTTATTTCCTGAAATTAATGTGGGCGAAATGAATAATTCCGAAATTGAAAATTTCTTAAGAAGTAATGTTACTAAATATGATAATTCAGCTGTTGAATGAGGACCAATTCGTAATTTTAATTTAATGTTTGAAACTCAACAAGGTGTGCTTGAAGATGCTAAAAACAAGGTTTATTTACGCCCCGAAACTGCACAAGGGATTTTTGTTAATTTTAAAAATATTGTGCGTACAATGCGTCCAAAGTTACCATTCGGAATTGGTCAAATTGGTAAGGCATTCCGTAATGAAATAACCCCAGGAAATTTTATTTTTAGAACTAGAGAGTTTGAGCAAATGGAATTAGAAGTTTTCACAAAAGAAACTGAAGCTGATGCTGTTTTTGCAAATTATATTGCCAAAGCAAATGACTTTTTGGTTAAGGTTATTGAATTAAAACCAACTTCACTACTATTTCGTCAACACGCAGATGAAGAGTTAGCTCATTATTCCAAAGCCACAACTGATATTGAATTCGCTTTTCCGTTCGGGTGAGGTGAATTATGAGGGATTGCTAATCGAGGAAATCATGATTTAAAAGCACATATGGAGCATTCTAAGGAAAATTTTTATTATACTGAACCTGAAACTAATCAAAATATTATTCCTTTTGTAATTGAACCTTCATTAGGATTGGATCGTTTGCTATTAGCAATTTTTGTAGACGCTTATGAAATTGAAAAGCTTACTAATAATAACGATGAAAGAATAGTATTACGTTTAGCTAAATCAATAGCACCATATACTGCTGCGATTTTACCTTTAACTAAAAAACAATCATCATTTGCAAAAGAAATATTTACAAAATTGGTAGCAAATGGTTTTGATGTTACATTCGATGAAACAGCATCAATTGGAAAACGTTATCGTCGCCAAGATGCGATTGGAACTTTTTATTGCATTACTATCGACTATGACACCGAAAGTGCAAAAACAGTCACAATTCGAAATCGCGATACAATGGAGCAAACTAGAATTGCAATTAATGAGATTGAAACTTATTTAAAATAATAAAGATTAATTGAAAGGCGTTAATGGATAATAAAATTGACTTTGATGGAATTGTAAAAAATAGTGATATTGTAGAAGTGGTTTCTACCTATTTAAATCTAGCTAAAAAAGGAAAAAATTACTGATCTATTTGTCCTTTTCATAGTGATAATTCACCATCAATGTCAGTATCGCGGGAAAAGCAACTTTTTAAGTGTTTTGCTTGCCAAGCTTCTGGGAATGTTGTAACTTTTTTGATGAATTATAACAAATGAGATTTTGTTAAAACAATTAAATATTTAGCTCAGCAACAAGGAATTACACTTGATATTCAAAGTAATTTTAATAACAATCAAGTTATTAAATATGATGCATACGAAGAAAAAATGCTTAGCGCATTAAAAGATGCTTACAACTTATTTACAATTTTTATTAATGCTTCGAAATACCAAAATTTGCAAACTTATTTACAAAAACGAAAACTAGATCATGAAATTATTTCGCGTTTTAATATTGGATTTGCTGACCCCGCTTATGTTGCTACTTTAATAAAAAAACAACATCAAGTAGATATTTTAATTAATGCTTCATTACTTAATGAAAATGAAAAAGCTTTTTTTAATAATCGTTTAACATTTGCAATTAAAAATAATCAGGGCGATATTGTTGGTTTTTCAGCTCGTACATTACATACTGATGCAAAAGAAAGTAAGTATATTAATTCAGCTGAAAACAGTTTATTTCAGAAATCAGAAATTTTATACAACTATTTTGATGCTAAAGAAAAAATTCTTTTTAAAAAAGAAATTATTATTGTTGAAGGCTTTATGGATGTTATTGCTCATTATCGTGATGGGATTGAAAATGTCGTTGGAATTATGGGAACAGCATTAACTAATCAGCATTTAAAATTATTGAAAAACCATCGAGTAATTTTAAATTTGGATGGTGATAAGGCGGGAATTGCTGCGACAATTAAGTCTTTAAAACTTTTGATAAAAGCTGGAATTGAATGTTTTGTAATTCATAATACTAGTTTATTGGATCCTGATGAATATTTAACTAAAAATGGCTCTGGATCTTTAAAGCAATTAATTGAAAACCAACGTATGCCAGGAATTGAATTTTTTTATCAAAATCAAAAAGCAACAACCGATCTTGCCGTTTTCGAAGATGTGAAAAAGTTCAAAACTAATTTTGGAGAATTGCTAGCTTATCTTGAAAAAGAAAAACAAAATTTTTACATTAACAAAATTGATAAGGAGATGGGAATTAAAATTGATACTCATTTTTTAGAAGAGTTTCAAGTTGAAAAAAAAATTTTGGAACAAGAGCCAAATGACAGTTTTTTAGATTATGAGCAACAATTTCGTGAGCGTCGTTTAGAAAAACAAAATCTAAAATCTGAATTTATTAAAAGTCAGCAGACTCATATCAAAAGAATTTTATTTTTACTAATTAAAAATCCTCATTTTTTTGAAACATTTCCGTTAAAAGAAGTTCCTTGAGGACCATTTTTAGATTATATGAAAATAGGCGAAAACCTAAGAGATAAACACTTTAAAAATAAATATCCAACACCGCTAAATTTGGAACAAAGCAAAATTTTAGAAGCTTTAAATAAAGAAACAGATAATTTACCTAAAAATCAATATTCTCAAAATTATCATGATTTACTTGAATTATTAGAACGTTTAAAGCAAATTACAATTGATAAAGCTACTTTAGTAGCAATTGAATCACTTGAAAAAGAAGAGCAAGCTAACGGGTTTACAGAATTGGGGTATGATAGCAAAGAAATGATTAAAGCAATAAATAAAAATATTAAAACCAAAATATCTAAACGAGAAAATTAATTTCTCTTAATAGTAGTCAATTAAATAATTTTTAACTAATTTTTTGCGATATGATTTTATCTAAACTAAAAAATTTAGAATTTAATTTCATTACTTATTTATAAATTTAATTTACTAATTTTTGCCAAAAAAAATAGTAAATTTTTTTTAATCTTAAAACTTTTTTGGTATTATTAAGTACTATGAAAAAAGCAAGGCAGGAATTTAAAAAAATTAAAGAAATTAAAAAATTTTGTGATCAATTTTATATTGAATTTTTTCATTTAAAATACAGTAATTTGCCTTCTTTTTATATTGAAATTAACCAAGATCTTTTTGATAATTATCTCCAGTAGTAACTGGTTTTTATTGCGATAAAAATTCAGTTTAAATATTTAAATAATACAATTTTCAATAACCTAATTTCATTTTTAGTAATGAAATTATTTATTTATCAAAATTAAGGAGATATATGAATAGCCTAAGCGGGACTAAAAAACAAGAAAAAAACTTTATTGAACTCGTTGATGTTGTTAAAGAATTTGGTAAAAAACGTGTTTTAAACAATGTTAATTTAAAAATTAAAAAAGGGGAATTTATAACAATTTTAGGTCCTTCTGGAAGTGGTAAAACAACAATTTTACGACTATTAGGAGGATTTGAATGAGCAACTCGTGGTGAAATTAAAATTGAAGGAATTGATATCAAAGATTTACCACCTTACAAGCGTGATATTTCAACAATTTTTCAAGATTATGCTTTATTCCCACATTTAAATGTTTATGACAATATTAAATATGGATTAAAACTAAAGCGTTATCCCAAAGATAATATCAATCCTGATTTACTACAAAATTTAGCAGCAAAAGAATCTCAATGACAGCAAAAGGCTCAACAAAAAATGGCAGAGCTAGATAAAACTCAAAGTGAGTATGAAGTTGCGTTAGAAGATGAAAATTTACCAAAAAATACTAAGAAAAAATATCAAAAATGATTAGATGATTCTGACTTTAAATACTCATACTGAGAAAATTATGCAATTAGTAAAAAAGAAGCGTTTGTTAAAAAATATTTAACAAGAAAAATTACTCGAAAAGAAATTGATGATGAAATTCAAAAAATGATTCATCTTGTCGGGTTAGAAGGTAGTGAGCAAAAAGCGATCACTGAACTTTCTGGAGGGATGAAACAACGGGTAGCTTTAGCTCGTTCATTAGTAATTGAACCTAAAATTTTATTACTAGATGAGCCATTATCGGCACTTGATGCTAAAATTCGTGAAAAAATGCAGAAACTGCTTAGAAATATTCAACAAAAATTAGGAATTACTTTTATTTTAATTACTCATGATCAAGATGAAGCTCTAGAATTATCTGATCGTGTTGCTGTTATTAGAGATGGTGAAATTGAACAATTTGATACACCTGAAAAAATTTATGATTATCCAATCAATACTTGAATTGCCAATTTTATTGGTGATTCAAACCTACTAAAAGGGAAGTATTTGGGAAAAGGGAAAGTTGAAATTTTAGGTCAAATTATTGATTCAATTCATACTGACAATGAATTTAAGGTTGGTGAAGAAGTCGATTGTTTAATTCGCCCTGAAGATATGAACGTTTCTAAAACTAAAGGCTACATAGATGGGGTAGTTATCAAAAACACCTACAAAGGCTCATATTACTTTGTTGATGTTAGATACAAAGATAAAATAATTTATGTTGAAACAACAAAACAATACAATGAAGGCGACAGCATTAAATTAAACTGAGATATTGATGCATTACACTTAATGAAAAAAGATACAAAAGGGTATGCAAGAGATGAAGATTAAGGAATATTTAAAAGAAAAAATTGATTTTCATCCGCGTTTAATTTTAGCTTTACCCTATGCAATTATTGCTTTATTATTTATTATTTTGCCAACAATTTTAATTTTCGTAAAAGCTGTAAGCAATGTTCCGGTAAATGATAACCAAGAAGAATTCAACCAATGAAATGTTGTTTCACAAGCATCAACTTGATGAATTATGTGACGAAGTGTTAAAATTGGTATTTTGTCTGCAATCTTTTGTTTGCTTATCGGCTTACCATATGCATATTTCATTTCAACTTCAAAATCAAAAATTTTTCAAGTTTATGGAATTTCATTAATTGTTAGTCCATTAATAATTTTTACAATTGCTAAGGTATTGGCATTAAGAGGTTTATTTACTGTAATTATTGGTGAGGATCAAATTATTAGTGAGTGATTTATGGTTTTAGGTTCTGTATTTTTAAATTTACCTTTCATGATTATCCCTTTATTTACAGTTTTCCGTGACATGCCTAAAAACTTATTAGAAGCTTCGCAGGATTTGGGATATAACAAATTTCAAACTTTAATTAAAGTTGTACTACCTTATGGCTTAAAAGCGATTTTTACTGGAATTGGAATCGTCTTTCTGATGGCTGCTTCTTCAGTTATTATCACTGATAAATTATTACCAAATGGTTCACAATTTCAAATGATCGGAAATACAATCAACTACTATTCAAATCCAACTAGTCAATTTGATATTGCTATTGCTTCAACATTGGTAATTGTCACAACTCTAATTTTAATTGGTGGTTATTCATTAACGTTTTTCATTCCTTGACTGATCATCAAATTGAAAGGAATGAGAAATGTCTAAAATTTGAGATTTTATTACTTCGAGAGAAATTTTAAGAAAAAGTTATGTTTGAATTATTATTGGATTATTTTATATTCCAATTATTTTTGCCACAATTTATTCTTTTAATGCTGAATCAAAAAAAGGTGATGTTTCTCTTTCGACTTGAAATACTACAACCTGAAAAGGATGATTACAATTATTTGAATCTGATATTGCCAATAAATTTATTAACTCATTTATTATTGCCATTTGTGTTTCTTTAATTGTGATTGTAATTTCATTAATTACAGTTTATGCAATTTGAAAACAAAGATCAAAATTAGCTCGTACTTTTATTAATTCAACTTCATCAATTCCACTTATTAATCCCGATATCATAACTGCTGTAGCTTTATCAGTGGTATTGTCAATCTTATTTGGTTCATTATTTGCTAACCAAGAGGGGATGTGACGGGTAATTGTTTCGCATGCAGTAATGGCTTTGCCATATGGAATTTTATTCATGTTACCAAGAAGTGAAAAATTTTCAAAAAGTATTATGGAATCATCTCAAGACTTAGGTTATGGCCCAATTCGTACCTGATTTAAAACTTATTTTATTTACATGATTCCATCAATCATTTTTGTATTTTTCATTAGTGTTTTCTTATCATTTGATGATTTCATTATTACAAGAATTGTTTCTAATACTGAAACAATCGGGACTGAATTGTATGAAGGTAAGTTTAAAACTTGATCATTAGCACTTTCAGCAATCATGTTATTTTTTGTAATTATCGGGAATATCATTTACATCATTTTTAAAAAATATAAAAACAAGAAGGCGGTGTAACTTGAAATTAAATAAAAAATTACTTTTAGTAACTTCTGGATTAGTAACACTTGCTGGGTTAACAATTGCAGGTTTTGTTCATTGAGCACAAAAACCTTTTCGCCCTGTATTAATGAATTTTGAATCTTATTTGGATCCAGATGCTGAGAAGGAAATTTCTGAAAAATTTCAATATAAAGCCTTTTCAGAATTAAATGAATTTTCGCGAGCAATTGAAAGTGATAGAATAGTTGGAGGAATTTCTTCTGACTTTGAAATTGCTAGATTAATTATTGGTGATAAAATCCAAAAAATTGATTTTACTAAAATTTTACGTAATATTCCTGAGCTAAACAATCCAAATAGTTTTGATGCAAAGGGAAGACTGAAAAAATCTGTAGTTGCTAAATATTGACGTCCAGAAACTATGAAGCATGTAGATTCTTATAATAAATATTTAGTTAATTACAAGAATGAAAGAATTGATAATGACAACGATGGTATTGCTGATGAAATGTGAGAATACTTAATTCCATATTATATCCAAGATAAAGTTGTTGCTTATACAACAGGAACTGATAATAAAGAACGTCCTTTGCGTCCAGATTCATTTAACACATTAACAGATGAAGAAAAAGAAAATGGCATTCGTTTTGAAGACCAAACTTTTGTTGGGATTATGAAAAAATTATCAGAAAAAAAATATAACCGCTTTGGTTGAACTGAAGCTTCAAGAGATAATTTATTAATTGGTTCTGAATTAAAAAATAGTGATGCTCCTTCGAATTTTAAATCAAAAATTGAAGAGTTGTTAGATGTTATATTACAAAGAAATGATGTTAATGTAAGCAAAGCTGCTAAAAATGCTTTTTTAAATAACATAAATACATCATTACAAAATTTAATTAACAAAAATTTTTCAACCATTTCAACCTTTGGTAGTGAAACTTATTCAGGTTATGTCACACCTTCAAATTACAAATCAATGATTGAAGGGTTTTTGGAAGTTGTTAAAAACGGAACCGGTGGTAGTGTTAATGATGTATCTAAAAATGCTTTTGTAAGTAATGGAACAGAATTATTGCAAAGTTTAATTGACAAAAATTCACGGAATGATGTTGCTGTTATGTACAACGGAGATGCGATTGATGCTATCTATTCATCAGATAATTTCAGCGACATTCCTGATGGCCAAATTAAATACATTCGTCCTAAGCATAATATCACTTTAATGGAAGGTTTTGTTTTACGAAAAAGTAATTCTGAAGAATTAAATAATGATATTTATGATGTTATTTTTGAATCGATATATAAAGGTGTTAACCAACCTAAGGAAGAAGTATTTCAAGAAATTTTAACTTGAGAGCAAGTGCCGTTTTTTAAAAAAAATGAAGAAGGTGAATGGGAAGCTGAAACAGATCTCGATAATCCAAATATGCCATTAATGGAAAAAAATGGTAAGAAAAATTATGCTTTATATCTAGATTATAGTAATGTACCAATTTTACGTAATTATGATTATGTTAACTATACTCCTGCTTGAAAAAATGATTTTGAAATAATGGGTAAATGATATTTCAATGATGCCCAAACATATTTTAAAGCTTTAAATGCTGATGGTTCATTAGCTGGCGAAGATAGCGAAAATGAAGAAACGGCTTTTTTACATGATGCAAATGGATTGATTACTATTGCATTAGATGCTAATTTAGAAGATGAAGCTTTAGAAGAAAAACTAACTGAAGCTAAAGCTAAATACAACACTAACAATATAGCACATGAAGTGAGCGATAAATTAACAGAAAGTTTATTAAATATTTACATCACACAACAACCAGAACAAACTGTTTATGGCGGACAACCAACAACTGATACAGATCCCGCTGATATTTATAAAGTCGAATATCAGTCAATTAAACCAATTAGCGATAAATTAAGATCTGAAGTGATTAGTGAATATAATTTAAGAACTAAAAAATAATTTCTCCAACCGCGCAATTAAAAACCAGCTATAAATTATTTAGCTGGTTTTTAATTTTTTTGAAATTTGGCTAATAATAGTTGTTTTAAATTCTTTAATTAATCCAATTAAATATTTTTGAAAAAAATTTGTAATCTTAACTTTGATAAAAAAATAAATTTTATTTACAAAATCTATTTTTATGGAAATGTTTCATTTTAATAAATTAAAATATTGAAAAATTAATAAATTAGCAAAATCATTTCAAAACTACATTAATTTTAAGTATAAATAAAAAAACCAGTTTGAAAAATTTTCTAGCTGGTTTTAAGAATTTAATTTAAAGCGTTAATTTTTTTTAGTAACTTAAGCATACTTTGATAGGCTAAATCAAGATTTTTAATAAATTTATCTAAAAAAACTTGATTATTTTTTCAGGCAGTTAACATTGCTCGATAAGTATCATCAACTGTGATGTAGAAAATTCCAATTCCATCAGCTTCAACTGGATAGAAGTAGCCATATTTAATTGGTTCATAATTAATAGTTGAGGTTGAGATGTAATTCCCTGAAATGTTTGCAATAACTGGTGAAGCTAAAAGTTTTTTAAGCTCCTTGAAATTATCTAATTCAGAATTTTCTAATAAAGCTAATTTCAGTCCTAGAATATGACGATTAACACCTTGTCCTGCTTGACATAATTTTGTTCTTTGATAATGAATGTCTTGTAATTTATTTCACTGAATTTCTGCGGTTTTTGGATTTTGAAAATAAAAATCAAAATTTTTAATAAATTCCAAGAGCGTTAATGATGCGGGGCGAATGCACTCAGTTCTTCCCATAAAATACTTACTCATATCAACAGCAATATAAGTATTTCTAATTTGATTATTTGTTCAATAATAAGCAAGTTGATACCCTAACTGAATAAAAGCATCAATACTTTTTACATTTAATTTTTTTAATATTGAACGTTTTAAGTAATCTAGTTTTATGGCGCGTGCATAAACTGAATTTACAAAGTCTATGTAATTTGAATATTTGTTTTTAATAACGTTTTTTTGTTCTGATGTTAATTGAAAATCAAGCTGTTGAAACTCTAAATTTTCAACTTTTAATTTTATTAAGAAATTGTTATTAAGCTTAAACTTTTCATTGATCTGATCAAAAATTTTGCCATAAGTAACAGCATCCACAAATGAATGATCAATTAACAAAACCATATTTTTATTTTGGTCAATAACTAATTGGAATGCTTTGCCATTTCAACGGTTTAAATCATTTTCATTAGCAATTGAATTTTTAAAAATAGCTTCTTTTGAAGTTTGGTTAAAGTCTTCGTCATAAGCAAATACACCAATGGCATTTTTAACTTTTTTAAAAGCTGCTTGATTCTTTTTATTTACCAATAAAATTTTTAAAAAATCAGTTTCAAATTCACGATCATTCAATGACAAAGCATAATTAAAATCATATTTTTTTTGTTTTAATTTTATTTTTGTAATCGTTTCAAGAGTTTGATAAATTTCAGCAATGCTTGCAACCTGATCATTTTTAATCACTTCAATTGCAAAGCTATGATTTTTAAACATAAAAATTATTTCTTTGGCAAGTTTATCATTGACGAAATAAGTATCAAATTCATGATTTGGAAGACGCATCGCTCCAAAAAGACCTGCTACTTGATGGTTAAATGATTTAAAAATTGTTTTATTTAAAAAAGTTTTTTTGTAAAAATCAAAATAATATTGTGCTAAGTAATGAATTGTAATTGCTAAAATTTCTAAGGCATTGTATTTTTCAGAATTAGAAAAAATATTTAAAAATGGGGCATTAACTTCTGGAGTTGGAGCTTGCCGACCCGCCAAATAAACATATTTAATTCACCAATCAGAAAGCCAAGAACTATTGTGAGTTTGTTTTTTAGCAATAATTGCGTCTATTTTTGGTTTTTCATTTGAGTCATAAAATTTTTTAGCTAAATTCAAAAATTCTTCTATTTCTTCATCATTAAAAAAGGGTCGTGATCATTCAGCTATTCGGTCATAAACGGTAAAGTCACTTTGCCATGGTAAATTTGGTAAATTATCAATATTGGGCAAATTTTTATAAATCTTTTTCACTAAAATTAAATGCTTCTTTCACTAGTTTCTTTTTATTTTTAATAACTCTTCTAAAAATAAATATTGAAGTTATAAAAGCTAAAATTGCATTAGCTAATAAAAATCCAAATAAAATACTTAACCCTAAATTATTAAAAATTCCTGTGTTGCCTTCATAACCCCCAAATGCAAAAATTTCTTCTAGTACCGGCGATACTCAAACATCTTTTAAAAATCCAACAATTGAAATAATTCCAATTGCAATTCCAAAAATACTTACAGGGATTTTTGTTTCTGTCATTGGTACTCAATAAATTGAACGTGCTGCTCCAATAGCGAAAAATGATAAACACATAAAAATTAAAAATACCAAACCCATCGTTCATGACGAAACAGTTAATAGCCCTAACATAAACAAAACAAATGAAAAAACAACTAATAAGGCACTTACATACATTAATGCTCTAGCGGTTTTTTTAAATTTAAATTTAACTAAAAAAGCAATTGATAAAGTCCCTAAAATCGGCATTCCATAAGTTCAAGTTGTTGATAAAGCTGATAAAATTGTAGGATCAGTTCATTGTTGTGATTTTAAAACATTTGAACCATAGTAGGCAATAAAAGCATAACAATTCATGACAAAGAAAATTAAAAAAGCAATCAATCAAACATCTACATTTTTTAATGCTTTAATTGAATCCTGACCAATTTTTTTAAAAAATTCCACTCGTTGATTTTTTTTGTATGCTATTAATTCTGCTTTTGTTGCAAAATCAATTACTTTATTTTGAATATTTAAATATTGATAACGATTATTATAAAAAGCATTTCTTTTAATCCGAAATTTCCCAGGTAATAAAAATAGACATAAAATTCCAGTTAAAACATAAATTGCAGCATAAACTATTAAAACAATAAACATTGAAGAACCAGAAATTTGATTTCCCCCAATGGTCAATTGAACAAAAATTGGTGAAACAACAAAAATAGCTGATAAGGCAACTGAAATAAACGAAGTAGCCAATTGCAATGAATAACGCGTTGTTTCGGTTGCTGAATATAATTTGCTTTGTTCAGATGGAGGCCCTAATAATTTCACCCCTTTAACAAATGCTGATCAAAAAGTCAAAACTGTTGTAAAAGAAAATAGAATGTGAATAATTATTAATTGATTAAAATCAATGTTAGCACCTTGAATTCCAATTAATGAATATCATATAGTTACAATACCGGTTCCGATCATCGAAATTGTAAATAATGATTTAGTTGACATCCGATCAGCAAGCCAGCCGCCCGGAATATAAAAAATAGTATTAACTACACCATAAACCGTTAATAAAATTGCAAAATTTGATTCTTGTACATTCATTATTTGTACTAATTGCGATTTAAATGTATAAAGCATATATGGTGTAATATAAATCGTTCCCGCACCTAAAGCAATAAAAAATATTCCCATTAACTGTCTAATTAATGGCAATTTGAAATATTCTTCTAGTGGAGTTAAAGACTCAGTATTAATTTTTCTTTTAAATAAATTCATCGCTCTCTCTCAAATTAAAAATATTAGTTAAATTTTTTAATAATCTTTAAAATTTAACCTATCAAAATTATAGCTTTAATATTTTATTTGATGCTAAAATAGTGCGTATTTTTAAACAAAAGTTCATATAATTTTGTTTAAAAACGTAAAAAGTTTAGATAGGAATTTTAAATGCATAAATATTCAAATACATTAACAAATTATAAAATTAAAAATTTAAAGGTGTAGGTCGAAAACCTAAGTGACTTTATGATGTAAAATTATAAAAAATTTATAATAAATTGGAAGACTGAGAAAAGTTTATTTTTTTTAAAATATATAATAAAGTAATTTGAAAAATATCTAAAAAAGATAAAATGAGGAGTCTCAATCTTTATATGCAAAACAAGAAATTCAAGCATATATAAATTGATATAATGATGAGCAAATTCAATCAATTTTAGATTGAAAAACCCCTCAATAATCTTGAGGGGTTAACAATATTTAAGAAGGTTTACTTTTTATTGTATTTTAATCATAGTTTAATTACTGATTTATTTTAATTCTTCATTATCAAATTTATAAAAAACACCGTAGGATATTTTTTTTCTGTAATCATTATATTTTTCTAGTGATTCAATATTATTTACTTTAACTTCATAATTATCAAAAGATAATTTTGGAATTATAGCAAAATATATTTCATTTTCACGATATATAGTCATTTGATCAAATGTTTCTTTATTTAAAATCTTTTCTCCATTAATGTAATTTAAAAAAATTTTGTTTTCAAAAATATTAATAGAATCCAATCCATCATAAGGATAAAATTCCCTGTTGTCTGTAGCTAAAAAAACAAGATTAAATTTTTCAAAAAATTCATCATTTAAAAATAAATTTAATTTATCAAAAAAAAGTTTTTTTTCATTATATTTTTTTTCCACTAGTTTTTGTTTTCAATCGATTAAATTGTTTTCATTTTTAATGATCCCTTTTTTGATATTTTCTTTAATTAAGAAAGGAAAAGATAAAACAAAAATTTGTTCTTTTTTTTCAAATTTATTTAAATCTATTTTTTTAAAATTATTAATTTTTAAATTTTTAACATTATTATTTTTTTATTCTTTATTTAACAAAACACTCCCTTGAGGATTTAATACTTCACTTTTGTTTAAAAAATAACCCAAAAAAGAAAAACTAATAACTAAAAAAATAATAAAAATTGATATTAAATATTTTAATTTTCTTTTACTTATTTTCAACATATGTAACCGCCAATTTGTTTAATGAAAAATCTTTTTCATAATCACTATATTTTTTTATCACAATCCTATAATAAGCTTCTTCTTCTGAAGTTTATCTAATAAATTCAACGTTAGAATTTACTACTTTAACTGATTTAACAACTTGTCAGTCTGCATTTTTATCTAGTTTTTCTAAATATAAATCATAATTAGTGAAAAAATTATTAATTTTTCTCTTTGTGATTTTATTATCAACCAAATTATTTTTTACAAAAATTCCATTTTTATTGATTGAAAAACTCATGATTAAAAAAATGATGTAGTAGCTAAGGAAAAAAATCCTAAAAGACCCAGAAGCCATAAATATTTTTTTTATTTTTCATTTTTACCTTTTATAAATAAGATTTTATTTTTTAATACTATATATAAAATTATAGCTAGAAACAATTATTTTACTAAAAATAAAAATTTATATTAATTTTGCTTAAAATTTTTAAATGAATAAATATTTAGATGCATTAATAAATTGCGTATTTAAAAATTTAAAAGTAATTAATTTTTGCAATTAAATAAAATAAGTTGGTAGATTTACGTTTAAGATGGTCGAGATATTAGAATGATATAAAAAATATTTATACTACTTCTCGAATCTTTTATCATACATATTATAACATAAATCACCAAGTTGTCAAGAAAAAAACCTAATTATTTTTAGAAACCAAACTATAAAAAAACATTAAGTTAAGGTCGATCTCATTAATTAATAAAAAGATGAAAATTATCAAAAAACCATTAATTAATGCTACCCACATTAATTATCAAAAACCAAAAATCATTTCTTTTTTTTAACACAAAATAACAAAATAAAAGTTTCTTGCAAATGTTTAATGGTATTAACGTATTGGTGCTGGCATTAGTGCATGAACAGGAATTCCATAAAAAAACCCAATCTTTTCATGTGTGGAGATTTTTATAACCACGCCCCTTTTCTCTTTTTTCTTTTCTTTTTTTTGGTCTCCACATGCCAACTGGTTATTAAACTTGATTGCTAGTAATTCATTCAATCTCCATAAAAAAACAAAACAAAATAACCTCAATTAATCAATGCTGCCCCATTAATTAATTTCTCAATTTCTCAATCTTAATTTTTGTCCAGCTACATAATCAAAAATGCTTTTTTAATTATTTGCTTGACATTTTAATTTTTTATGATAATTTAAATAGGAATATCCCGAAGGGATATTACTCTTATATATACTTAAAGGGTTCTTTTAGAACCCGTTCGTATTTTTCTCTATAAGCAAATATATCTCATAAAGTATATTAATACTTATAGATGTTTTTGATTTTCAATCTGTTTGTTTATTTTCGTGATTTTGCCTTTTCAAGAGCCTTTTAGCTGGTAATTCATCTAAAATGTATTATTGAAATCCAAATAAGCTAATTTTAGCCATTTTAAGCCTTATTTTATTTTCAAATAATAAAATACATATCTTTTATTTTTTTGTTGCTCTAAGAGCCCTTAAAACTTGAATTAGAGCCATTTATCATGTACATAGCAATTAAAATAGTTGTTTAAAACTTATTTTTAGCCATTTTAAGGGACGCAAGCACTTGGCAACGATGTTTTACTTATCTTCAACAAAATAATCGCTTACAACAGGCTTTATGTTTGAATTATGAGATTGGCAAATTTCAATTTCAATTTTTAAAATAGATTAAATCAAAACTGTTATCACAAATTATGCAAGCTTGCACTTGAATTTAATCATTCAGCATTTAATGTTTTAATTTATTTTTTTCAATTTCATAAATTCATTTTGCACTATTCACAACCTATCAGCAACGCCAATTATCGCTGATGCTTTTTTAAAATTTTTTCCAGCTGTTTTTTTAATTTAAAATGTCCTTTATTTGTATTTTAATCACATTGGAATCTCTCTCTAAAAGCAAAACCGAGCAACGCATTGCCTTATATGATAAAAACCACTATGCCTCATAGTGACTCACTTTTGATTTATATTTACAAATTTTTCCTCATTTTTGGTGTTTTCAACAATTTTCTTTTGCTTTTAAGCAGGAATAAGGTTGTGTCACTTTGTGAATCGTTTCACTGACAACCAATCCCTGATATTCACTAATAAGTGAATATAAAACTTGCCTCATGGTGCCTCACAATGTGCCTCACCATTTACAAATAAGCCTCACTTTTGCCTCAAAATATGCTTCACTGATACATTCAGCATTGTTTCAAAGCCTTTAAATACACTACTCATAGCATCATTCTACCATGACACAACTTTTGCCTCATTTTTAACATTTTTTGCCTCACATAAACAAAAAACCCATTAAAAACTACAAAATGTACAGCAAAATTTACATGCCTTTTAATTAAACATGCCTCTTTTCAAAATAATAATCAAACATACCTGAACTTACCATTTGTATTGGATTTTTTTGATCAATAAAATTTAAATCATTTGAAAAAAAGTAAATTCCATGTTGCATATCATTGATGTTTCTAATGATGATATTTTTAAATAATTTATAGCCAATTGCTGTATACCTATTAACTGTTTTACGTTTAATAATATGACTAACAAATGTTTCTGTATTAGATCCAATATGGTATTTTTCTTGGTATTGGTTTAAGCCCATTTTATTTAATTTCAGATATTTAATATAAGCAAAAATTTCATTAATTTTGCTATTACCTAAACTCTTGCTAATAACTTCATGAGCCATTTTTTGCCTTAAAAAATCTACTACTTCTCAAAGTTTTTCAACAGCTTTTTTTCAATCAACATGCCACAATAAATACCTTATTTGTTGATAAATGCTACCTAAATTAACATCAGCTAACTCAGCAAACAATTGCTTATTAATAGTTTTATAATTTTTATAACCAATTACTTTTAGCAATTTTGAATTTAAATGATAGGGATCTAGTATGTATTTAGCATTTAATAATTTTGCTAATTGCTTCATATGTCTGGCTCCATCACCATATAAAACAATCTTTAAATGATCACTATAATAGTATTTTCTAATCATTAATAACATGTTAGCTAACTGTTTAATTGTGGCTCTTTTATTAGAATTAACCAATTCATTTTCAATTAAAGCATTAGCACCAACGATTTTATTATTAGCATTTTTACCTAAATGCATTACAAACAGTCTTGATAATATTTTTATACTTTTACGTCCATTAAACCTTAAATTTTGAAATGCATCATCTGTTTCTATATATAAATACTCTTTATTTTTAGACTCTAAAAAATAATCATTCAGCTTATTATCAACTTCTTTTTCATTTGCAATTCGAGAAACAGTTGCAATAGAAAAAATATTTCCAAACTCTTTAATAACATTTTGGTATGTATATCCATTTTGAATTAGATGCTTAATTTTGTTTTTTAAATTAACATCAAATCTACTTTGACCTACAGCTGCTTCTATTTGATTTAAAAATGGATTATTAAATTGCACAATTTTATTGTCCTTATTACGATAATGAATAAGCGAAAATTCAGCTATTCCATAAGGTGTCTTAACTTTTTTAGTTCTATAAAATTGGATTTTCCATCCCATATTTTTACGTTCAAAAGAGTCTCGAAATTGTCATTCAAGAACTTCCACTTGTTCTTTGTATCTTTCTAAAATTATTTCATTTTGACATTTTAAACAACTTGGTAAATGTCGCCCACCTAAATCATCATGCTTTTTATTCATAACTTTACCTTCAGGTTTGATTTTAATAAATTCTAAGCTTGAAAAATATATAACTAAATTACCAATTGTTAATTGATATTAATTCAATGCTTGGGTTAAAAATTAAATTTGTCGCTCGAAATTTATTTTTATTTTATATCCTAATATATCTATAAATTATAAAACGTAACTATGAAAAAGCCTGCTAATTTGTTATATTTGTGTTAAAAATAACACAAAAAAAACACCAACATAAGTTGATGTTTAGTATGAATTACATTACTTGTCCTAGATCTTCTTCATCATCTTCTTTTTGCTGTTCTTGCGCTTCTTTTTTAGAATTATCATGTGCTTTAAAATAATCTCTATTTTCTATAATGAAATCATTTAATTCAGAATTATTAATTTTAATAAATGATTTTATTAAGCTTGCATTTTTAACATTTCTTTCATTTAGTATTTCATCTGCTAATTGATGAATTTTTTGTTTTTCTATGTCAGTTTTATTTTTTCGAAGAGTATCTTGGTAATCTAATTTTAGTAATTCTTCATTAGCATAAAAAGTGTATGATTTAAAATCAGAATTTTCATTATTTTTATAAACATTCATTAAGGCTATATAAGGTGGTATTGTTTTTAAATTTTTATCAATAGAATGATGAATATTTAAAACCTTATAAGGGTTAATTTCTTCAGAATAAATAAATTCATTTTCTGACACAATAGGAAATAAATCTTGCTCTTTAATTGTAAAAATTTTTGTTGTATCTACATAAAAGTCTCTTTCAAAACTTTTATTTGTTTTGTAAGTGTCTTTTTTAGTAATTAATATTTCACCTTTATAAGATTTTTTTAAATTACCTTGTTTGTTTCTTGCGCTTCTTGTTGTTAAATAGCAAAATTCTTTTTTATATTCATTATAAATAATCAATATTTTATGATGTCCCAATTCATCTTCTAATGTATTAAAAGATAAAACAGTTTCATCAATAGTGAAAAAAGGAATATGTTTTTTATCATTTAAGTTCATTTTAATTCTCCTTATATATTAATATATTTAAGTTGTTTAATTTTAATTATTTGCATATAAATTATACTGCGCAATATCTCAAAAACCTGCTTATTAATGAAACAAAAGATAAAAAATACCAACATAAGTTGGCATTTTTTCATCAAATGAATTTATATTATTTTAAAAATTTTAAATATAATTTAAGATCACTTTTTTTCACATTTAAATTCATATTTATTACTTCGACAAGATTTTTTTTATCTTTTATTTTTTCTTTATTTATATAAATAAACTTTGCTCATTCTATTCAATATTTATTTTTTTTAAAAATACCAAAATAAATAGTAATTATTGATAATGAAAAAAGAATGACTGAAATTGATATAAAAATTATTTGTAATGTTTTTGAGCTTGAAGCAAATATTGCTCTTGTTAAAAGGATGCTTCCAACGCCTGCAAAAACACAAACAATAAAAGTAGCTAAAATTCTTTTTAAAAAAATTAATTTAATTATGTTTTTATAAATAATATCAGAAAATTCATTACTTTTTCATTTAACTAAAAATATTGCATTTGAAAAATATTTATTATCTATCATCATAAAATTTTTCCGCTGTACTTTGGAAATCTTCAATATCTATACCATTTTCAATGGGAATACCTCAAGCGGCATCTGGTCCGTTTTTTTTATAATCTCTTATAAATTTATAAATGTTCATTAGTAAATTATACTCATCGTCTGAATCTTTTAATGTTTTTGCATCTTCAATTAGATTTTTTAATCTACGTATATAGTTATTTATGTTTGAAAGCCTTGTGCTAGTTTGTATTCCTGTATCAGTTCCAGATACTGCCATACCCACACCAATAGCTCCTAGTACACTAAGTGAAGCACCAAATGTAAAAGGTGCAAAAGCGGCACCAAGAGCAATAATACCTAATCCACTTCCTCCGATAATAGCTGCATTAGTATTGTTTCTTTGGATCTCATCTCTGCTAGCTGTTAAATCATTTAAAAGTTTTTTTAACTTAACTCTTTCATTTTCAGTAAGTAGTTCTCTTTTTTTTCTCGACTTACTTTTCGACATTTTACTCACTTCTTTATGGAAATAGTTGTAAATATTATCATTTTTTTTATAGTTTTCAAAAAATTTCATTTTTGAATTTTCATCATTGAATATTTTCAATTTAAAAAGATCATTTATTTCTTGATAAGAAAAAGAAGACATTAAATCTACAGATTTTAAATAATCTTTCATAAAATTTTCTCTATAATTAATTTCATCTTTATTAAAAGAAACTGCTTTTTGTGTTTGTGAGTCATTTGGAACAAATAAATTAGAAGTTACCTCAAAGGATAACAATAAGTTTTTAAGCATAAGCATTTTTCAAATACTCTCCTTAGATTTTAAATTGTTTGATTTTTGATTTAAATTAAATCTTTATTTTTTAACTAACCAAACGTAATAATTTTATTCTTATAAATCAATTTATTTTGAAATAAAAAAGCATATTATTTAAAAACAAGAAAAAGTGCTTACTTTTTTTCAAAAATAAGCACTTTATTTTTTTACAAATAATTTAAAAAACTTTGTATGTTACATTAATATTTAAAATTAAATTTATTAATTCAAAATATTCAAAATTCTTTTTCTATCTTTTTCTTTTAAATAATTCATATAATCATTCATTTTTTTAAAATCTGGATGAAAATTTCCATCTCCCTTTAAAATTGCAGGTAATTTAATTATAGTATCAAAAACTTTACCATTTTTCGCTTTATTATTGTAGCTATATTTATAATGTTCTTTGGTAAAAATTGTAGCAAGAAATATGCCTATATTTTCATTTAAAAAATCTGAATATAAAATTTCCACATCACTAGAAGCTGCAAACTCTTTAGAATGATAAAATGTTTTAAAACTCTTTCCATTCGTTGATATAGTCAAAGCATTACCTGGATTTATATATTTTTTTTCAACTTCAACATATTTATAAATACCATTGTTAAATCATGTTGATGTTATAAAGGGGGTTGCACCTTCTTTTTGAGGTGATTTAGAAAATTTATAAACTTTTTGTTTTTTAAATAAATCTCCTATTTTAAATTCTTTTCAATCATCAATATTTAATTTATTTTCCATTTTAGTATTCGCTCCTTATTTTAAAAGCAATAAATTCTCTTAGTGTTTCTAAAAAATCTTTTTCAGATAATTGCAAATAATTTGTTTCTAAATAAGGCTCAGCAAGTCATTCATCATTATAAGTAATATGTTTATATATACTTATTTTTTCTTTTTCTATTTTGTGATGAAACATATCTATTCACATTTTTTTAGTTTCTTGTCAATCTCTATCTTCAACTCTACCTAAATATTTTCTTTTAACAAAACCATCGTCTTTAAATGATGCAAGAAAAGTTTTTTTATTAGAATCATTATGTGGTTTATTTAAATCAAAAAGCATAATACAAGTATTTATTCCTGCTCCAGGATAAAATATATCATCAGGCAAAGTAAAAACAGCTAAAAGTGTGTGTTTTTCTAACATTTTTTTCTTGTATTTCACTATTTCTTCATTACCACCTTTAGCACATGCTAAGGGAAGAATTGTTGCTAATTTACCAGATTTAACATTATTTGCTGCGTAATGGACAAAAAATAATCCTTTTGTTACATCTTCGCCATTTTTTTCATCAATCTTAGCATATTCAGGCAAATTTTTACCATTAAAAGGCGGGTTCATCAAAATTACATTTACATCATTTTTTTCAATTCATTCAGAAGATTTAAATAAATCATTGTTTATTATATTGGATTTTCCATCTTTATGAATTAACATGTTTGTTGTAGCTAATCCAAAAGCTTGTTTTTCTTTTTCTATACCATAAATTTGCTTGCTTTTTATTCTTTCTCTAACTCATTCATCGCCATTTTCACCAACTTGCTTTAGCATTTTGACCATAGCTTGAATTAAAAAAGAACCACTACCACATGTGGGGTCTAAAACTACAGAATTTTTAGTAATTCCTACAATATCACACATAAAATCAGTAATGTGTGTTGGTGTAAAAGCTTGATTTTTATCATCTTTTCCAACATATTTATTGAATGTAGTAAAAAATAAGTTTAATAAATCTTCACCTTCACTAGTAAAATCATTAATAAAAGGTATTAATTCACTTTTTATTTTAATTAAAATATCTATTAAATTTTCCTTAGAAAGAGACAATATCGATTGTTCTGATAAAACTTTTTCTAAAACTTCTATTTTTTTAATTTTGTTTTTATCATTTTCTTCAGTAGAAACTCTTTCTTTTATTTTTTGAAGTATTTTATTAATAATGTTTTTTGCGACCAGATCTTCATCATAAACATCGCTTTTTTTGATATCAAGTCCATTATTTAGTGCCACTAAGCATGTGCCTACAAATTGACTTCTAATTCTTTCAGGAATATTTAATTTGTTTAAAAGTTTATTTAGAGAATTAGTTGTTTGTAAAACTTTTATTTTGTCATTTCTTTTTTTGCTAAATGTTTGGCTATAGTAATATTCAATAGAATTTAATTTAATGTCAATTAGTGAATCATCATCTTCATTCAATCTTTGGCATGTATCACTAATTGTGGAAGCTAAAATTCCAATTATATTATTTTTTGGATTTAATATTTTTTCAAGCCTTATGTACTCTTTTAATTGTTTAATATTAGCATTTGTAAACTTTTCATTTGGTTTTGTTTCGACTAAAATTGTTAAATCATTATAAACAAATTTAAGATCAACTTCTTTTCTGTTTTTTAAGTTTACATTACTATCAAAAAGTTTTGAAGTATATGAAAAACCCATACCCTCAGTATTAGATACAAGATAATTAGAACCAATTTTTTTAATTATTTCATATCTAGTTCATTTTTGTTCGTGCTCTCTCTCTCTCTCTCTCTCTCTCTCGATCTTATTAATATTTTCCATTGCCACTTTTCCTTTTATTTCATTTAATTTATGCATTTAATTGTTATTTAAAATCATATCAAAATAACAAAAAAAGTGCTTACTTTTTCTCAAAAGCCAGCACCTTGTTTTTTTGCACCAATTTTGCAAGCTTGATAACAGTTTCAAAGTATTTTAAAACCTGGTGCATAGTTAGATTCTTTTCAATTTTATATCAAGATTCAACTAGAAACTTACTTCCTAATATTGGATTTGAATGTGTAGCATGATTACCTATCTTTTTCAAAACTTTAATACATTTTTTAAATTCTTGATAACTATTGCTGTTATTAAAATGCTTGCGATATTGTGAGGCATTAAAAATGGATCAAGCATTGCTTTTACCAAAGCTTAGTTTTAATATCCGCTCAGTAATTAATCTAAGCTCCATAAAAGCTGTTCTTGGCTTATCATAATAATTTAAACCAGCTTCTAAAAACAATTTTCTCGTCACGACGTCTAATGCATCTGCGTCTTTGAATAATGCATTTAAAAAGCTAAAATCTAGCTCTTCAATTTTATTATCTATCTTTTCCCATTGAAAATCAGAACCCAGTTCTTTAAGTTTTGCTTTAAATTCATCAAGTGCCTGAGTCTGTTGTCAAACATGCCTTTCTTCAAGTTGTTTGTAACTTCTAATATTTCCTCCTTGTGTTATTATTAATTATTACTTTGTTTTGATTTATTTTGCAATATTGTTAATTGTCCTTCTCATAATTTTGCAAATTTTTGTGTTTTTTCATTATTTTGTATATCTTGTGGTGATTTTATTTCTTCATAAGATTTTCCATTAGGCATATATCATCTTCAAAAATATTTTTTATTTGCACCAATGCTTCCATACTCTAAATGAACTATTTTAGATTTATCATCATTAACTAAAATTTTTAAATTATCTATTATAAATCCATAAAAATTTCTTCAACTTGCAAAATTAAATTTAGTATTTGAATTTTCTTTTAATCTTTCAGCCATAAAATTTAATAAAAAGTTTTTGTCACCTTGAGGATAATTATTTTTGTTTAAAAAAACCACTAACTTTTGGTACTCTTCATTATTTACAGGTTGGTTGGGATTTAAATTAACATTTATGGCTTGACTAAAATCTTTGGCCTCTGCTAATTTATTAATTATTTCTTGTGTAGTATTTACATTTACAGTTCCATTATTTGAACCACTTCCTGGATTAGTTTCCGGTGGTGTTTGTGGATTCCCTGGGTTAGTTGGATTTGTTGGTGGTGTAGGGTCTTTTTTTACATCATTTGTTCCACATGCAATTAATGCAATTGGAGCAATTGTTGCAACTGGAATTAGTGTCATTCATTTTAGTTTTTTCATATCTTATCCTTCCTCATTATTGACATAATTTATAGAGTAATATTAATAAATATTTATATATAAATTATACAGCGCAGTCATTAAAAAACCTGCTAATTATATTTATTTTTTAATCTTTGCACCACGTCCTCAGCGATAGTGGATCTTAAATCCTAAAACAATTAATCCAATTCCTAAAACAACAGCAACTGTCACTACTCAGGCTAAATTTTTAGTATCAGTAATATCGAATGAACCACCATTTTTTTCGCCACCGCCACCATTATTGCCATCACCAATCACGGGGACATCATTTGGGTTATTAGGTACTTTGAAATCAGGATCAGTATGAGGATCATATGTTTCATCATCAGCTCTTTTTAAATTATTTCCAATGAAGACACTATTTTCCCCGCTTAGTAAAAAGTTTTTGGGTTTAATAATAGCTTTGACTCACACAATTCCATTTTCATCTTGTTTTGTTTCGTCTAGTAAATAGCTTTTAACAACTTCATAATCAATAATTTGCATTCATTCATTAAATAAAATTCCATATTTTTCTAAATCTTTATTTAGGCTATCTATAATTAGTTTATCCATTTTAGCAAAAACTTTGGTATTCATTTTAATAGCATTAAATTTATATTGGCTAATATCTTTAATTTCGGGGACATTGACATTATCAACAGCATTAAAAACAAAAACTCTTTTTGAACCAATTAAATCTAATCTTTCTGGGTTTACCCTCAATGTAATTGTAAATTTAGAATCACCAATTGTTGGTAAATCTTCATCTTTAAATTGATAAATTTTGCTAACTGCTTGATTAACTACTGCATCAAAATTATTCACAAAATAATCTTTATTTCATTCATATTTTGGGTTAATTCATTTAGTAATTTCTTGCTTAACATATTCTCTGGCTTGTGCTAAATCAGTTAAACCATGTAAATTAATTTCTCCAGGTACACGATTAAAAATATTGACATATTCAGATCCGTTAGCTAATTTATCAGCATAATTTACACTTCTAATGATTACACTAGGATTAGCTATTCAATAATCTTTTTCAAATTTTTCTTTAACTTGATAATTAATTTTAATATCAGTTCCAAAAACTCCTGATTTTTCAAAACTAATATTAACCTTATCACTATTTTCAAATCCATTTATTCAAGATTGTTGAATTCATGTTGATAAAGGTTCATCATAATAACGCAATAAAGCTTCTTCTCTAATTGTGTTTTCTTGCACACTTGGCTTAATTTCTTTCTTATGAGCATTTTCTTTGTATGTTTCAGCAAAATAAAAATAACTTAAATGATAATTTTCAAATGCAGGATCTAATTGATAAATAATATCTAATTCTCCGCCACTAACTACAATTTGAATGTTTAATTGATGCTTAGTTTCCGGATCCATAGCGATTGAAATATTTGTATAAGGTTGGTATTTATCCGGAATTGTAATAAAATTTCTTCAATTATGATTTTTAAAAAAATCTTCAAAATTTTCAGCAGTTTTAGCTAAATCCCTTAATCCTTGTTCATTAATGCTTGGAACTACAAATTCAGTTTGTCCAAAAACTTCTGCATTATGTTGTACATATTCCAATCAATAACGCACTACTTCATTATATTTTAATAATTTAGCATTTTTAAAATCAATTTGATACTTATCTCTTAAATATCTTAGTAAATGTTTTCCTTGTAATGAGCCCTCTCAAAAATCCATTACTTCGATATTGTTAGTATTTAACATATCTTTAAAGTTATCGGTTGGTGAATTATTACCAATATAATTTAGGTAAAAATTATCAATTTTCGATGGCGGCTTCATCGTGAACATTCATGCTCCTGAATATGAAAAATAATTTTTCTTTTCATCATCAGATAGCTTAATAATTGTTCCATTAGCATCAGTTAATGGACGTTTAGTTTCAATCAGTTCAAATGTTTCAGCATTTTTATTAATAAATCATCTTTTGGTATTTAAAGCATTAATATAGGCTTTGTTAGCTGCTTCAACTTCTTCTGCTTTAGCATCAGCTTCTTGCGGTAATTTCGGGTTAATATTAACCCCTTTTCCAACAGTTGCACCATTTGCAATAAAACCAAAATCTAAGTCTTCAACAGCTGAAATAGGTTCATTTATACTATTTAAATTATCTTGGGGAAAGTGTGTATCCTTAGGGATTGTTTTTCCATTTTTGTAACGAATTCAATAAATTTTATTCTTGATTCCAGTTTCTGGATCAACTTCAGGATCATAATCTGGGTTAGGGATTTTTTTATTTTGCCGATCTTTTAGTGGTTGTCCATTTTCATCTAATAAAAATGGTTGAATTAATTTATTTTGATCTGGATTAATTTCTGGATTTCACCCAAATCATGAACTATTTAAATTTGCACCTAAACCATCAATAATAATTGTTTTATAGTATTCCCTAACCTTTTTACCTACCAAACCATTGACATTGTCTCTTTGATATTCAACAACTTTTACAACATATTTATTTGTATAATTTTGATTTTTAGTTTGATTATCTTTATCATTAGTTCTTAAATCTTTTAAATCATAAATAAAGTTTTGATCTAAAACATCAATTACTATGTCATTAACTTCTAAGACTTCATTTTCTTTTAATAAAGCTTGGAAGCGCACTTTAGCAGTTGTGTTGTATCGGTATGTTCCTCCATTTTTAACTAAAACACCCTCATCATTAGGAATGTATTTATCACTAGGAGCTTCAATAATAATTGGTTTATCATCTATTAAGTTATAGCTAATAGTATTATTTAAATCAACATATTTTCCAGGGATAATTTCTAACCGATCTTCAATATCACTTGCTTGGTTTCTTTTGAAAATATCTGATTCCTCAAATTTTAATTCTTCACCTATAGAGCTAGATAATTTAATTTTTTCATATTTACCATTATCTGGATTTAAAAATTCTAATCAGTTATAAATTCTATCTTCATCTCTAGGAGCAAAATAAACAAGTTTAATTTTGTATTTTTCTCTATCTTCAGGACTAATATTAGTAGTTAACCATTTATTTATTGCTTCTTCATATTTTTGTCGATTTGAAGTCATACCTCTGCTTGATCTTGTTCAAAAACCTTTATCTCAACCAGTATCTGATTCAACAGTAATTCCACTTAAGAAATTGCGATTATAATTATTTTTTCATTCTTGTTGTTTATTACTATTACCTAACTCATCGCCAGCAATAGGCACAACCCTAGATCTTTGTTCTCTTTTCATTAAAGTTGATGAAGTTTCTTCTTCATATTCTCATTGATAATCAAAACTTACATTAACTTTAAAGGCATCCGCCCTAATTACACGATATGGTCAATATAAAACCCCGTTATTATAAGCAAAATTTCATTTTGTGTCTATATTAAAATTAATATTTTTAATTTTTAATAATTTATTTTTTGATAAACTATTATTTTCATTTAGCTTGTCCATTATTTTATTTTTTAATAATCCATTAATTAGTTCTTTTTTATAAATAAATTGAGAATTTGAATAAATTTGTAAAGATAAACTATTTACAAATTCTTCAATATTATTGATATCTATTTTTTTAGACCCTAAATTAAATTTTCAATTTTTAAGAGAAATTGAACTTTTATCTTGGATACTTATACTTGGAAAACTATAATCTCATAAAGAATAATTTATATAATCATTAGGTGTATAAAAATAATTATTTTTTATATCGCTGGGAGCTCAATTATAATGCTCATAAAAACTTGAATTATTAACTTCTTCGGCATGCTTATGTGATAAATTAGGTAAATATTTTTTTTGTTCAAAATCTTTAAATTTTAAATTTAAATAAGCTCTTTTTCCCTCTTTATCTCAAATATTTTGTCTAAATATCTCTTTTCAAACATTTCCATTATTTTTACTAAATTCATCTCCTAATCTAGGATTTCCATTAGAATCAAAATTTTTCATTACTTTAGGAAAAAGCTCATACCCATTAAAAATTGTATATAGGTATTTTTCTTGAACTGAAAAAGCATTTTTATAACTATTATGATTAGGGTGAGAATCAACTTCATTCAAGACATCTTCACTATCATTAGGATTTTCAATAATTTCACTTACTTCCAAATTATTTCATCTTGTAGTTTTTTTAGTGGTTGATGTTGTGGTGTATGGTACATCTACATAGTAATATTCTGTTTTTGATGAAGCTTCACGCCTTTTATAATCATCTAGTCTTCCCCATTTTTTATTAGTAATCCCTACATTTTGTTGAATTTCTGATTTAGTAGCCATTGCAACAGAGGCAGCAATTGCCGAGCCAGCTAAGACACTTAATGATGTTAAATTAATTAATCATTTTTTCATTTAATCTCCTAATCATTATTTTTTGCTTTAATTTTTTTCATTTCCATTGCAGCTTTTTGTTTTTCTAAATCAGCTAAATTCACATTATTATTTTCTATTGTTGCTGTCACATCACTATTAACATATTCTCTTGATGTTTTAGTTAAAGATTTAGCTTTTCCAAATAATTCTTTGTAATACTCTTCACCATCATGATTTGCCTTATCAATTAAATTTTTAAAATAAGGCAATGGAGCAACAAATTTGGGATCAATTGCTTTGGGATTGAAATCTTCAAATTCTTTAGTTGCATTTTTGGATAATCTAATTCTTAATAATAAATTTAGGATTTCATTTTGAATTGCTAATTGATCTTTGAAAAATTTTTGCATTACTTTTAAATCACTTCTAATATATGCACTTGAAGCAAAATTTGCTTTTTCATAAATTCTGTACATTTCAGGTTTCATTTTTGTAAAAACTTCATTAGATTTTTGAGCATCTAAATATGCAATAATAATACTTGTTAAAATTTCATTATTAGACCTTGGTGTTAAATCATTAATTTTTGTTTCTTTTAGAAATGCTTCAACTTTTAATGCATCATTGATATTACTAAATCTAATAGTAAATTTTCCCAATGATGAAGCGGCGTTATTAAAATCTTTTTTTGTTTTATTTTTCTTCATCTAACCTCTTTCATAGTTTTAAATGTTTTTTTATTTTCTCTACTAAAATATCATAAGTATTGTTGTATCTGTTCTCCATTCATAAATGTAAATTTTTTAATGTTTCATAAGCGTTACCAAAATTAATTTTTTGGAAAGCATTAACTAATCAAAAACAATCCACTTTAAGTTCTTCAAGGTTTTGTTCTTCAACAATATTTAATATTTCACTTAATTTTGGGTCTTCTTCTTTTTTAATGCTTTCAAAGAAATTATTTATTTCAACTATTGCATCATTTTTTGGTTCATCAGATAGTAGGTCATAACTAATTTTAAAAACACCACCAAGTTCTAATGAACCTCTATTTTTTTCTTTAATTAATTTCAAAGGAAAAGCTTTATCTAAATTTTCATCAAAATCACTATCTCCTTCTATATCTCAAGCATTATCATTAATTTCTCATTTTCATTTCATTAATTCTCATGCTTCTTTGTTTCATTGTTGTTTTGTCATTTTTTTAATCTCCTAACTTAGCCATCTTTCGCATACTTTCTTCAAAAGCAGGTCAATCTGGGTGTTCTTTAGTTTTTTTAATTGATTCTTCAATTTGTTCTTTTGTAATTTTTGTTCATTCAATTTTTATTCTTTTAGGTTCTGTTTTTTTATCTTTTGACATTTAATTTATTTCCTTTTTTATTATTTTTAATAACATATACAATTACAAATTTTTCTAGTTCGAGTGAAGCGAAATCATTTATTTTATAAATGTCAGCCATTCCATAACTCTTATAAATAAATTCTTTTAATTCTTCTAAATTTTCGAGATAAAGAACATCAATACCATGAGCTTCAATAACACCAACGCCTTTATGTTTAATAGCAAAACTGCATTCATTATATTTGTTAGTTTGTTTTTTTATTTTTTGATAAATATTTTCTAATTTTTTAAAAGATATATTTTTATAAGTTTCAGAACCAATTGAAAAATTAATTGATGGCGGCAATGACTTCAAAAGTTTGTACAAATAGAAATCTATTGTTCCTATATATTCTCCCTTTTTGGGAATCGTTATTGTTATTTCATTTTTTTTCATTTTTTGTTATTTATTTTCTCCTTTTTAAATAATTTTTAACAATTTAATCTATTGCATGGTTTAACTTTTTCGGTTGTTGTTCCATATGAAATTAAGTTTCCATCATTAGAAAAGTTATAATAAAATACATAAAATATTGATTTTTTAATGCTCCATCTTTTGTCAACAACAAAACTATATTTACCATTAACAAAATAATGAAATTTTTGATAATGCATACCCATCACATCTTCATAAGAAATACTTTCTAAATATTCTTTTTTATTATTTTCGTCTAATAGGTATTTTTCTGTTCTTGTAATCAATACTTTTCCAACTTATGATAAAGAATTTATTACTTTTACCTTAAACACTTTCCCCAGTCCATCATATGTTCGTTCTACACTAACTAAAACATCAGTTAATTTTTCTTCATAATCATCAATCATATTAATAGGCGTTTTTAATAAACTTGTTTGATCATTTTTATTCATGCAAATTTTCACTTTCATTATTAAAGAATCCTATTTTAAATTCATAAAATTCTTTTAAAACTTCATTTAATATTGCATCAGCTTTTGCTAATGCTTTGTTTTTCTTTTTTTCAAGTTTTTTAATGTTTTTAATTATTTTTTTATTCAACATATTTCTCTTCTTCTTTTCATTTATCTAATAATGCTTGTGTTTGTTCTCAATTTTCGCATTCCAATCAAGCAATTAAATCAGCATCTTTAACTTCATCATATTTTGGGGAAACGCCCGTGAATGTATGATGCTTATATCATTTTTTAGTTGTTTCAATATCTCTAATTGCTTGCCCTCTATCAACATCAAAGCTATATGATTTTAATTTTCTTTCAGTAATTGGAAAATTTTCAGGATTTACATAATCCTCTTCTTTTAGAAAAGTTGCAACAATTGAAAATTTTTCGCAATCCATTAAATATGCATATAACTGTGCTTGTTTAATGTATGCCAAAGGCACTCCAAACTTTTCCCAATCATCAAACTTTTTTTCGCCAGCTGTTTTAATTTCAATTACTAAATCCTTATCTTTAATATAACCATCAGGTAATCCGCCAATAATGTCATCTTTATTTGCAAAATAATCATAGTTATATTCTTTTGCAGGAAATGTTTGAATTGTTGCTTGTAATTTTTGTTCCAGTGCATTTACAACTTTGGGCTCAATTAATTCTCCAGCTTTGATATATTTATGATTCAAAATCGGCATTCCTAATCAAGACATTTTTGCAAAAGCAGCAAATTGCGATTTGAAATTATCAGTTACTAGAACATCAGCAATGCTGGAACCACCAATTTTTTTAAATCCAAATTTGCCTCAAATTAATTTATTCCGCAATTTATAGTGAAATTGTTTTTTCAAAACAATCACTTTGTTGACCTTATCAACAACATAATCCTTGTTGTTGTAATAGTGGCGTTTTACCATACTTACTCCTCTACTAAATAATTTTTATAATTTTTTAATCTTGTTAATCCATTGGGTATTTTGCTAATCTCATCAGGATCTAAACCTTGAATTCCTTGAATCACAAAATTCTCAATACCAACAGTAGCTAATTGCGCTTGAATTTTTTGTGTAGCTTCCAAACCTGCTTTATCATTATCTAAATGTAAATAAACTTGCTTATCTTTTAAAAGGGCTAATTGTTTGTTTGACAAAGTTGCACCCATCAGCGCTACAGCTGAATTTATGCCAGCTTTAAAATAAGCCACTACATCCATAAATCCTTCCACTAACACCACTTTTTTTGCGGCGTGATTAATATTAAATAAACATTGTTCTTTTTTAAAAGCTCTGTTATTTAAATATTTCACCATTGCTTGATTGTGAATGGTTCTTCCGGAAAAGCCCATAATTTTCCCCTTATTATCTTTAATTGGAAAAATGATTCTTCCTTTAAAAACCGAATTTCCTTTGTCATTAATTAAGCCCTTATCCTTTAAAAATTGCTCTCCAAATCGACCAATAAAGGATTGTATCCAGTTGCCATCATCATAACCAATTTGAAATTGTTTAATTTCTGCAATCGATATCCCCCGCTCAGGAATTCCTCCCTTAGCAAAAGCTTTTAAAAATCAATAATTGCATAACATCTCAATTACTTTTTCATCAGCTTTTATGGGTTTATCTTCTGTTAATTTGATTACAACTTGACTTTTTAATTTCCCAAATGGCTCACTTAAAAAGTATTTAATTGTATCTTTAGTGCTTAAGTTATGCATTTTAGCTACAAAATTAACTACATCGCCACTTGCACCGCAGGCAAAACATTTAAAAAATTGTTTTTTGCATTTACATTTAATGATGGTTTGCTATCAGCGTGAAATGGGCAAATTCCAATTTGATTGCCACTACTATTGCTACTTTTAGCTAAATTTAGATAATGTCCTATGACATCAACGATATTGAAATTACTTTTAATCTCAGCTATGATGCTAGTTTTTTGCATTAGCTACTACATAATTAGTAATAATCACTTCATCTGATTCAGATTCTGGTAATGGATAAAAATTAAAGTCAGCAAATAT
Organism: Mycoplasma pogonae; assembly: GCF_054170725.1. NCBI lineage: Bacteria > Bacillati > Mycoplasmatota > Mollicutes > Mycoplasmatales > Mycoplasmataceae > Mycoplasma > Mycoplasma pogonae. The sequence goes on from NZ_JBSWZS010000003.1 coordinate 128,061, forward strand.
TTTTTGCACTAAACTAGAATTTTTATTCACAAACATGACTTTTACACCTTGATTATTTAATGCTTTGATTTCATTAAATAATGTTATTAATTCTTTAGTATTCAATTGTTTTTTCATTACTCAATTCATATCTTCATCATCTGAAAAATCATATGGAGTGTCAATGAAAACAAAATCTCCAGGTTTTGCCTTTGTCAAAACATTTTTATAATTAGTATTTAAAAACTCCATTTCCGAATCTTTTAAATATTTGGCAACACTAGCAAATTTTTTATAATCTAGGTTTCTTTGAGTTTTTCTTTTTAGCAAAACTTTAGCTACTGGATTATTGAATAAACCTTTAGAATTAACACGATACAATCGCCCATAGCCAGTGATGTTTAAGTATAAAAAGTAATCTGCTCGGTATTGTTTTTCATTTTTTAATAATTCATTTCTTAGTTGTCTCACTTGATAATAGTGAGTTTCACTATGTTTTTTTAAAAGTCTTTCTAGCCCATGAATAACAGCATAGGGTTTTTCATAAAACTGTTTTCAAGTGGCAATTAATTCTCTATTTACATCATTAACAATTGCTTTATGTGGTTGAATTTGCAATAACATAACACCAGAACCTAAAAATGGTTCTAGATATGTATTAAATGTTTCAGGAATGTATTGATGTAATGTTTTGGCTCATCGCATCAAACCACCATTCCATTTAAAAAATGGTTTTAAATCTTTATTGATCTTTTGAATCATCTTTTGGCACTGATCATCTCAAATTACCACATTTTTTTTCAGCCTCTTGGCTTTTTGTTTTGTTTTGGTTACCTTTGAACCAATTTACAAAACTAGTTTTTCATACTTTGAATTTATTTTTAATTTTTTCCATTTATCTCCTAAATTTATTTTGGTTGAATTTTTTGTATTATTTTGTGTTTTTAAAAATTTTGTATATAGATTATTCTCATCTTACAAATGAACAAGATCCAACATTCTTTTTCTTTTTAGGATCTCATTTGTAATTAGCGCATTGATAATATGGTGAGCCATCACTTTTTTTCTTTTGAAAAACAGTAGCTCCACATTTTTCACATGCAAAATCTGCTTCTTCAACTTCATAGCGGTATTTTTGCACTACACTACTTAATGGGCTAATTACTTCATCAATAACTTTGATATTATTAATGACATAATCTTTTCATTTAATATTGCCCTTAGCAATTTCATCTAATGTTGTTTCCATGTCAGATGTAAAGTTTTCATTAATTAGTTTGTTTAAATTTTCTGTTTCATAAGTTGCTAATTTAGCGCCTATATCAGTTAGTATCATTTGTTTCTTTTTGTTTAATTCAACATATTTATTATTGATATTAGTTTCAGCCATAGTTACAAAAGTTGATGGTCGTCCAATCCCTTTTTTCTTTAAGTAATCAATTAAATCTGCTTGAGTAAATAAAGTTGGTGGGGTGGTAGTTACATCATTAACTTTTGTTGGCTGTTGCGGTTGGTATGTTTCTTCTAATTCATAATCAGTTATTGTTTTATTTTTAGATTGAGTTTCATTGATGATTTCTCAACCATCAAAGACTCTTTTATTGACTGTTCCATAAAAAACTTCACCCTCATTTTCAAATCAAAAATAACTATTAGCATATTTTGAAAAACTTAAAAATAGGGCAAGAGTGTTATTGTATAGTTCTTTATAAACTTGGTATTGAGTTTCACTTAATCAGGGCTTCACTAGTTCTGGGGTATTCTCTAAATCAATTACCCGCAATGCTTCATGCCCTGCTTGAGCATTTTTACTTAATTTAATTTCATTGAACCAAGCACTAGTATTTCAGTATTCTTTACTAAAATTAGCTTGTACATATTGATTTGCTTTTTCGATAAATGTATCACTAATAATTGTGCTATCAGTTCTTGGATATGTTGATAGGGCTTGATTTTCTCCATCAATTTCAACCCCTTGATAAAAAGCTTGTAAAATGGTTTCAATTTCTTTAGGATTTAATTTAAGTTTTTTACCAATTATTTTTTGAAATTCAGATGTTTCAAATGGCTTTGCTGGTTTTTTTAATGTAAACTTTTCTTTTTTATTGACTAGCACAAAGTCGTTTGTTAAATTTTTTAAAACATCACTTGCTTCTTCAAAATCAGTAAACTTGTTGACGCTTTGTCCACTACCATCTAATAATTTAATTGTTAGATATTCATCCATTTTGGCACTTATTTCATAGTGAGTTTCTGGTTTGAAATTAGCAATCTCATCTAATCTATTTTTTAAAATTGTTAAAACTACGCTTTGAACCCGTCCGGCACTTTTTGCCCCAGTCACAGCTGCTCTTACTAAAGTTGAAGCTTTAAAACCGAAATACCTATCATACAATCTTCTTGCAAATTGTGAATCTACAATTTTGGTATCAATATCACGAGGATTAGCAATAGCATTTAAAACTGCTACCTTAGTAATTTCATTAAATGTCACTCTTTTAATTTTGTTGTGATAAGGTTTTTCAATTACTTCTTTTACATGTCATGCAATTGCCTCACCCTCACGATCGGGGTCAGTTGCAATATAAATGTTTTGAGCATCTTTAGCTGCTTTGTTAATTTCATGAATAATTTTTTGTTTTTGATTTTTAATATTCGTTTCTACTACTTGTCATTTTGGTTTTAGAGTTTCAAAGTCAAACCCATAACCATTGTTGTATTTGTGATCTAAATCCCTTAGATGCCCCCCTGTAGCAATAATCCGATAATCATTACCTAGGTATTTTTGAATTGTTCCACGTTTTCCAGATCCTTCTATAATTACTAAATTCATTCCTCTACTTTCTTTTATTGATTTGTTTAATTTGTTGATTATTTTTTCTTTTATCGCCTTGATCAAAGAAAAGTTGTTTTTCTAAATCATTGTAGTAAGCATCAACTAGCATTCTTTTATTTGTATTTACACTAAATAAAAATTCTCCAGTTTTAGCTCTTGTAATAAAGTTTCTTTCAGATTTAGTTAAACCTCCAGATGACTTAAATAATTTATCTACTTCATCAACATCTTGAGATTTCAATTGAAAGAAAATTGAATATTGACAGTTTTCAATGATTGCTTGTGATTTTCTTAATCCATCTCCACTAACTGCAAAGTCTTTGGGGTTTTGGGTGGTTAAAATCAATCCTCCACCAAACTTTCTAATGGTTTTAGCTGTTGTGTAAATAAAATCAAGGGCAATATCATTTTTTTCATCAATAAAGCGGTGGGCTTCATCAATAATTAATGATAATTTTTGTTTTGTTTTATAACTATCAATTCAGTTTTCAGCAACCTTTCCTTGAATATAAGAAAGAATTAAGAAAAATCCTGCTTGATAAATTTTTGGCTCATATTCTAACAATGGTGCCACATTAAAAATTGTGTAATTAGATTTCATTTCGAAATTAGTATGTCCATTATATAAATGTCTTAAATCTCCATCTTTTCCAAATGAAAATTTCAAACTATTTAATACTTGTAATTTTTGAATTTCTGTTAAATAATTAATTTTCTTAAGATTCTTTTCATAAGTTGTAATCAAATCATCTAAAATTGGATATTCATCATTTTTTAATTCAGTAATTGATGTTTTTAAATTTTGAAACTTCGGGTTTTTATAAAGCTCTCTTACATTTTCAATAATTGAATTAATTTGATGTTTGTTTAATTCTTCAAATAGTGTTTGGAAAAACTTTTTTAAAGTTGAAGATTCATAAATATTAATAATTTTGGCATTGTTATCTCCGACTCCAAAATCTTTATCATCTTCTTGATTAGCCTTATCTAACGCCACCGGATTAAATGCTTTTCTAATTTGCAATGGATTAAAAACAGTGTTGTCATTTGCTCCGATATCAATTATTTCCACACCCATTTTTCTACCACTAGGAGCATATTCATTTTGGGGATCTAATAAAATAATTTTTTGGTTATTTAAAATAGCATTAGCCATGAATTTTTTTGTTAAAGTCGATTTACCAGAACCTGAAGTACCCATAATTGTTAAATTATTATTTTTTCTTTGTTCATTATTATTGAAAAGATCAAAAAAGATTGGTGTTGCATCCGTTAAACTTTGTCCTAGTAAATTAAAATTTCCATCATTTAATCTTTCGCTAATAAAAGGCCATGCAAAAGCAATATTTGAAGCGGGTTGCTCAATAAATTCTTTTAGCATATCAGGACTTTTCAAATGCAATTCACTATAACCTTCAAATTGCCGATATTTCAAAGGATTAATATAAGCAGGTATTGCTACTAAATTAATTTTATTTACCTTATTTTTTTCTTTTAAGGTTTTTTTGCTATCTGCTTGATTTAAGAATATAATAGTTGATTTAAAAATTGCTTCTTCACCAAGTGCAGCTTTGTCAATTAAGTCATCCATCGCTTGACCTTCAAGCCCATATCTTCTTTTACCAATAATAGTTTTTTCTTCATTAACATTAGTTGTTAAATTTTTAGCAGTATTACCAATTAATTTATCTCTTACTGTTTCATCTAATTTATTTAAGTGTCAAACTACAACACTATCAGAGGCGAAAAATTGATGAACTCAATTGTCTTTTAAAATGTAACCAAACTCTCTGACTGTTTGGGCTGAATAATATTTTTTTTCATTATTTGAATCTTTAATATAAAACTTGTCTGTTTCAAATGTTAAGTTATCAAACTTATAAAACTTCTCTAGTTTTTCTCCTTCTAACATCAATTGATATTCTTCATCATCAAATTCATCTTCAGAATTAAAAATTTTTAAAGTTAAATTTAATGTTTCTCTTAATGTTAATTCTTCAGTAATTAAATTGATATTATTTAAATCATTAGTAAATAACATAATTGCTTTTTTTAATTCTTCCAAATTAGTGTGATAAAAAATAACATAGTAATCGGACATTAATTGATTTTCTCAGTGATTTTCAAAATCATTTTCAAATGCTGTTAAAATTTTTTCTTTTCATGTTTGATTTTTGTAGGTTATTGATTTTTTTAAATTATTGATTGCTTCATTAACAGCTTTTTTGTTAATATCTAAATTATTTCTTTTTGGTAGTTTAACAATTGTAGATTTATAAGGTATTTTGCTTAATGCTTCTGTTAGCAATTGAACATATTGCTTTTGATCTTCTTCGTTTTCTAAAGAAATATTTTTTCCATCAACATGAACACCACCAACATAAAATGAACCAGTTTTTAAATATCCGTCTTTAATCTGATCATAAGGCACTAATGAACTAGTATTCAAATTTCCCTTAGCATCAGCTCGATATTTTTTTGGTCTTGCAATATATGTAAACAAATACAATAAGACCATATATCCTCTGACATTGTGCCTTTTACTTTTCTTTACTAGTGGTGTTAAAATAAGTCAGATTGCTACACTGATCAAAAACTTAAATCCCAAGTGAATTTCTAAACCAGAAGCAATTCCGAATACTATTCCAATGACTATAATTATTGCTATGATAAGGAAGTCTAATAATCCCAAAGATTTTCAAATTTGAATTTTATTGTTTTTAAATCTTTTTGTTTGGTATTTTTTTGCCATTAATTATTTTTTATTTTTTCCCTCCATTTTGATTTTTATATTTATCTGGATTTTGTAATTTGTCATTCTCCATTCTTCAGTTTCTATATTGACCAGCTTTTTCTGATGCTCAGCCACCTACTTTAGTACTTTTTAATTTTTGAGCAGCTGAAGAATTTTTAAGTGAATTTGCCATTTTGGTTCCACCAAATTTAACTAAATCTCCAATTCCATTAGCTTGAATCCCTAATGCTTTCCCACCTAGTACTCCAATACCAGCTGAAGCAAACATTGCTCCTTGAGATCCCATTTTAGTTGCTATAGAAGCAATTTGACTAGCATCTGCATTCATTGTGCTAAATGTTTCGGTTGATCCGAAGTAACTTAAAATTTCTTGAATTAAACTTCTAAATGCAGCGGCTGTTCCCACAATTAAAACTACTCTCATAATTAAAATTGTCATATAAGTAGTTGGTTCCACACCAGTAAAATATTTGCCTACTGAATTAAATCCATTATTTACATCTCTTTCGAAAGCATTTCCTCCCTCAGCAACATTGCCATCTAACTTTTCTATAAAATAACTTTCCACGTTAGCTGATGTTAGCATTGCTGAAAAAGATGCTCAAGCTACAAACATTAAATTAATTAATAAGTAGCCTAAAATTTTTTGTTGCATTTTGACTCTTCATTGTTTTATTTTTAAACCACCATCACTCACACTAAATGCTGCTCAAATTGGTGCTTGAATGAATGTAAACACAATATGAAACAAAGCCATAGCCTGCATGATCACTAGTTTTAATAAAACAAAACATAGGACAACGGCAGCTATAAAGATTGTAATAATAGTTCCTACAGCTTGACCTGGACTAGCAGTTCAAAAAACTTTAGAAACCGCGCCAAACACTCCACCAGCATGAGCAACATATCCTTGATCAGCGATTAGTCCCCAATCAGATGAATTGTCAGTCATATGTTGAGGCATTAAAGCTTGTCAAAAAATTCTATCTATAGTTATATCCGCACTTCCTAAAAAAGCTATTTTAATAAAAGTGAATATTGATGATGTTAGCATTAATCCAAAAAATAAAATGAATGGAATAAAGATTATTAAACCAATTGCAATAGGCAAGTTTTTTAAATAAACTTTAATAGTATTTTTTTCAGGATCATTTTCATTATTCATATTGAACATGAATCGCGTCCATGCAAATATAAATAAAATTAAAACTAAAAATATTCCCAAAATTGTTAAAACCAAATATCCTGCATTGTTAAAAAAGATAATTTTTGTAAAATCTAAATTTTCACCAAAAATTAATTTCAATAAAATTTCTAAGCTAAAAATGTTAAATATTTTACTAATTGACGCAATTATAATCATTGGCGCTCATACAAAAACCGCTCACGCCATTGTGAATAATAATCAAGTAAGTGGAGATATAATTCAAGATATTATTGCTCCCAAATTAACCTCCTTTTAAATTTTTGTTTCATATTTTTTCCTAAATATTTGGTATAAAGGCAATTATTAATCCTTGAATTGATGAATACACTCCCAATATCACTACAAGTACTAAAATTGATCCCAATCAGTATTTAAATCTTTTTTTATTTTTTTCTATTTCATTTGGGTCTTCAGCATGTTGTAATTTTCATCAAATTCAAATCCCTGAAGCTCCCCAAAACATCGCAAGAATTCCAGCAATTGATAGAAAAACCATTCATAAAGTGTGTTCAAGTGTTTTTGTTGCTGTAGTTAACGGAGCTTGTAATGTATTATCAGCTGCAGCTGTTAAAACCATGTTCATTGTTGTTAATATTTTGTTACTCATTTATTTTGTATTTCTCCTAAATTTGATTTAGAAAACTATCACCACTATCCACCATTAAGTAAAATAATAGTAGCTGTTACTATAATTGTGAATGTCACAATAAATACCACAGCCCTTTTGTGGGTGATAATTCCTCTGATATTTGTTTTGTTTTTTCTTCATTTTATGAAGATATATAAAGCTCAAGCTACTGCAAAAATTATTCATAAAGTAGCTAGCTTATACTCCACAGGGAAAGCATTGGCGGATTCCATAAAGTTAAATTCTTTTAAATCCTTTGCTATTCCTCGTGTATTAGCTAATAATTGCTTTCCCATTTAAAACTCCCCATACTTTCAACTATAAAAAGTTGAATTTTCTATTACTCAATTTTCAAATTTTGACTTCATTTCATCATCTGTATAAAAATGATGTAAATCAATTTTTTTGTTATGATTTTTATTTATTGCGGTGATCATATATTGATCCATCATGGAATATTGTTCACCTAAAAATTCTGGTATATCTAGGATTTCATCTTTCCTAAATAGTTGCCAATAAATTGGCAAATAAAAATCTATTAATTTTTCTAAATAAGTTCTGTATCAATATTTTTGGTTGTATGACAATTTATCATCTTGATTTGTTGCCATCATGCCAAAGTTTCCATTATCTTCAGGCACTAAAAATATTCATTCTCGATTCAATGCTAATAAAATTTGTGGATCCAATAATTCTTGAATTTTTGTTAAAACAGTTTCTAGTTTTAATTTCAACCCACCATTTAGGGCTTGTTCACTAAAACCTTGATCATTATTGTTAGCAAAAGTAAATAAACTTAATTCTCAATCTACTTCGCTTTCAATTACATTTAAAAACTTTTTATTTCAAAAATATTGCCCTCCAAATAGCAAGCTTATTAATTCCGTCTCACCCCCTTTCAAATCCTCTTCATTAAAAACAATTTCATTTTTATCATCAAATTCAAATTGTTTCCATTCAATTGTTGTGGTATTTTGGCTTGGATTTTCCATTGCTTTATTAAATAATCTTTTTTTGTTAAAAAACATTGTTTTTAACTTTTTAAAAATATTTTCATCACCAAAATTATCAGCTTTAAAATCTTCATTTTTGCTATGTAATTCAGTAATAATATTTTTTATTTGGAGCAAAAAACTTTTATATCTTTTTCCAGTTTTTAGTCGTTTTTTACTGTGATTTCATCATTTCCCAAAACCAGACAACCCCTCACCATTGACAATATTAATTTCAGGGGGAAAACTCTCATTAAGATAACTAAGATCTACTTTGTGATTGTTATTTCTTTGATTATTATTTCCATCATAATGTTCTATATCACCATTAGGTGGTGGGTTTTTAGGGGATAAGCCTCATTTATTTTCTTTTATAGTGATATTGCAACTTACAACAGTTAACGGCAACAATGTAGCTAATGAACTTACAAGTCAAATTTTTTTATTTTTTAGCATTTTCTTTTTCCAACTTTTCAATTTCATATTTTAGTAGTTGTCAATTTCTTGTTCCAGGTGTTAATTTAGCAAGCTCTTCTTTCAATTTATAAACATCAGTATCAGCTTCTTGTTGTTGATAATCTTCATCAACAAATTTTTCAATTGCTGGTTCAATTATTTTTTTATTTAAAAATTCATTATTAAAATCGTATGAATAACTTGCTTCAGTAAATGGTTTGGTATCTTCTATTGCAATTGAATCCTTAGGCAAATTCCAAACTTCATAGGCAAAAGTTGATTTTAATCTCAAGGGTCTTTGACCTGAAATTTGCACAATATGAATATCTTTAGGAATTGTTTTCAATTCATCAATTGTTACTAATTTTTCAGATCCTAAACTCTCTGATTCATTAACAGATTTAAATCCTTTAGCGTTATCGCTTGATGAGAATGAGAAAGATTTTTTCCTAATTTTGGTTTCTCCTAATGATGTTTCCATCGCTTTTAATGTGTCATCATCTTCTGAATTTAAGAAAATTGTTAACCCCATGTTATTTTTAATAGTTAAAGAGCTTTTATTAGAACCCTCATCATATTTCCCTAATTGGTTATAATCTTGCAATACAATTGCGAAGAAAATATTTCTTGATCTGGCAATTGTGACTTTGTTATCAAAATTAACTATTTTTGGTAAATTCCCAAACTCGTCTAATAGAAACAAATTTTTTCTAAAATATTTTTGTTTTGGTGATTTATTAGCAATTTCAATCAATTTGCTATAAACTTGATCAACTAATGTTGAAACCAATCTATGTCTTGCTGGATTAGAATCGGGGAATTTAATGAAAATTGCTACAGGTTGTGCATCTGGATTATTAGCTGCTATTAAATAAGAACTTAAATTTAATTCATGCCTTGAACTTCATGATTTAATCCCTATATCATTCACAAAAATAGATAATGCTTTATTTGCTGAAGATAACTGTCCTGATAAGGTTGTGTCTGTTACATTTGAAATTGGCATAAATTGCGAATCATAAAAAGTATGTAAATCGTTATATGTTTTTTCATTTCAATTTGGATCATTTTTTAATCCATTTAATTCATTTAATTTAACATTAGATGCTTCTAAAAATTTTTCTTTAGGAATTGTTACAAGTTCTCTAATTGTTTCAAACATTTCTCCACCAGGCTTTAATTGCTTAGTTGTTAAAAATCTATTAAAAGTAGCTAAATTAAAATGTTTTTTAGTGAAATTATTATTGGGATTTAATTTTGAAAATAATAGTAAAAACTTAGCAATTGCTTTTAGAATGTTTCTTCCACCCTCGGATCAAGTTTCACCATCTCCTTTAGGTCAATCAAAAATTCCGTGAATTACTTGATCTAGTAATTGATTTGCTTCATTTTCATTAACTAGGGGGTTGCCCTCTTGAGAATGATATTTATCTCAAACTTCAGTTAAAAAGTTAAAACCAATTGATGACAACGGATTTTCTAAATCAAAAACAATTGTCATGTAATTATTTTTCTCCAAATCATTTCTTAGAGCTTCTAAAATTTCTCCTTTAGGGTCTGAAAAAATTAAATTAGGTTTTTTATTCGAGTTTGGCAAATTAATGTTGTATTTCGCAGTTGGCAAAATAAATCTTTGTGATTTACCAGAACCAGTTCCCCCAAGCACTTTGGCATGGATATCTTTTTTTAGTACAAAATACTCAACAGCATTTGCATCATTATTAGAAGCATTAATTTTCTTCACAAGCCCCTTTTTACCTACAATTGATTTGCTATTAAAATTAATTACAAATCCAGCATCAGCATTTTCATCATAATTAACCTTAAATTCTTTTAAAAATGCTTTGCGGTTTCCAGTTTCTTTCACTTCATCATAAGCAAAAGCTGCTCCACCATCTTCTTCAACATTTTTTTCAAATTCCTTATTTTTGTTTTTTGAGCTTCTTTTTCAAAATCACGCAAAAATTGATAATGCTATCACAATAACAATTGCAGCTAAAATTTCGCTTAAAACTCAAAATATTTGTGTTTGTGTTTTTAAGAAATATATGTAATAAAATTGACCACCAAGATTTCAGGTTCTATCAAAAACTAATCAATAAACTAAAGGAACAATCGCAATCACTAACATTAATGCAAGTAAAAATAAAATAAAATAAGCAAAAAATTTAGATAATCTTTTAAACTTTTTTTGTTTCATCTAACCTAGCCCATAAGGCTCAAAACATTAATTAATAAAAATAATATTGGAACTATATAAGTTAGAGCTACAACAAATAAACCTACTAATGATGAGCTTATTAGGGCAACAAACCCAATTTTGAATAATTTTGTTTTATTCATCATTGTCAAAATCAATGCCTATTTCGTCCTCATCATTGAAATCATCATTAGGAATATGATATTTTTTAATTCGTTTATCTACATCAGCTAAAATAGGCTTTTCAACTCTTTGGTTTTCTACTTCTGATTTTTGAATTTTATTATCAAATTCCTCACTTAGTGATTTGTCAGCTATTTCTTGGAACTTAGCAGTTTCTTTTCTTAGTTCTTTTTCATAAAGTTTTTTTTGTTGTTCCAAATTTTTTCTTTGCTTATCTATATCTATTTTTGTTTCTTTATTTTTTTTGCCCTTATCTCTTATAATTTCTTGTTTTTTATAAGTTTGACCTCCACCTATTGGTGTTGGTTTTACTTTTTGATTTGTTGTTATTTTTTTATTATTTTGAGTTTCTTCAATTTGGGTTTTTAATTTTTCCATTAAACCAAAGAAATTTTCTATTAAATTATTAGCAGCAATAACATGTGGCAATGCTAGCTCTAATTGCTCTAGTAATTTAGCATTGTAATCTACTTTGTTAATGAATTCTTCCAATCCCTCAACGGGAATTTCTAGCATTCTTAAATTTTTATTTTCAGTTTTTAATTTTTCAATTTCTGCTAATAGTTTATTTTTTGCATTAAGGTTTTCACCATATTTTTTATTATTAAAAATTACTCATGAGATTAAAAGTGCTGTTTCTAGAATTCCAACCCCAAAAATAGCAAAATACCATGCATCTTTATTAGTTGTGCTATCTTTAAATAAAATTATTGATATTAGTAAACCAATAAAGGCTAGTGTGTTGATAATTAATATAATTAAAAGTGCTATTTTATGCTTGCGCATTCACTATTCCAAAATATAATCAGATTCCACTTCTGCAATACCAATTGAATTATCAACATCATTTAAAAATTCTGTTTCTTTTTTGTTTGACTGAGAAACTTTGCTAAATTTAGTTATTCAAATACTAAAAGGTGTTGAATACTTTTCATCTGGTTTATAAGCTTGATTTTGAAATATATTTGCATGAATAATTACTAAATCGCCTTTTTTCAAATGCTGGATTACTAATTCCTTAGTTTTATTGGTTGCTAAGAATTTTAAAAAATTTTTTCTATCAGTATTCGACATATCTAACTCAGCAATGTTTACTTCTACAAACTTACCATCACTAAATTCTTTGGGATCATTTAGCAATCTCCCTGTAAATATAAATAAATTGTTCATCTTATTGTTATTCCTTCCACTCTTCTTTTTGAGCTTCTAATTGTCTTTCTCACTCAATTTGTTTTAATTCATATTTCAATTCTCTAATTGATTTTTTTAATTGATAAATTCTGTTTTTATCTAAAATTTTTTGATTGTTTTTTAATAGTTTTGTATGATTTTGTGGTTTATTCGGCGCAACAAAAATATAATGTTCTTTCCCATTATTAATTGTTTTCTCTACTTGATTATCTTTCAAAAGTTTTAATGCTGGATTAGTTCAAAGTTTTTTTAATTCCATTTCTTCAGATCTAAACACTTGCTTAATTCTGTTTTGAGGAATTTTTGAATTACTTCACATTTTATCCATTAGTGAACGATAACTCTTCAATGAATCTTGCAAACTTTTATCAGTTTTAGAAATTCCATCTCAAATTGCTTGCAATTGTTGTTTTTCAGCTGGATTTAAAAATTTATTATAGTAAGGTTTTTTAGTTTTGTCTTTAGCATTTTGTAATGTTTGAAATTCATTAATTAATTTCATTAGTTGTTGATTTTGTTCTAAATCTGTTTTTGTTGTTTGATTTAATAAAAATACATCTTTCAAAGTTTCTTTAACAACATTTCTTTGCTTCCAAATTTCTTCTTTTGATTTTTGGATTTCAATACTAATAATTGGGTCAGAAACTTTTTTTTCAATGTTTATTATAAAATCAGACAAATTCTCTTTACCAAACACACCCTTTGCACGATAAATAATTTCATTTTTTGTTGAATGCAAATAAATTGGTTTGGTTTCAAACATTTCAAATTGAATGTGTGGGTGATCTGTATCTAAGTGAATTGCTAATAAAACTTTAACATGTTTATTATCTTTAAATTCTTTTTTGATTAATGTATTAATTTCATTAACACATAAACCTAAAATTTCAGTTGGGGAAAATATTTTATTTTGTTCTAGCACTTCAGGCACAAAAGAAATTACCCCAGACCAAATTTTTTGTTTTTCTGAAATAGTTTCTTTTGACATTTGTTTACTTAAATCTTTAATAGCAATTTCTTCTAATCTTCCAGCTTGAAGTGATCACATACCACTTTTATCATAAGCTCTATTTTCTATAGAAGCTTGTTGGCTCTTCATAAAATCTAAATAACTTTTGCCTGAATTGTTAAATTCTTCTAGCAATTCATTATTAGTTTTAGCTGTTTTCCAAATTTTTTTATCTTGTGATAAATATCAAACTTTTCCACCATCGCGGTAAAATGCAATTTCTTTTTGATCTTTATTAGGATCTTTAAAATTAATTTTTACTATTACATTTGGCTTTGTACTCAATTTTTTTAATTAACCTTTGAGATTTGTATTTACTGGTTTTAAATCAGCCAATAAATCATCAATGTTTCAATCTTCATCAGCATTATTAATTTCATTAAATGGTGAATCTTGTAATTCTGTAATTGTTGCAAAAGTTTCACTATTATTGGATTTTTTAACACCATGAATTCTAAATGCAATTACTTCTAATCTTCTTTGTTGTTCGCCATTTTTATTTACATATTTGTGGTCTTTTAGTCTACCCTCAACTATGACTTGGTTTCCTTTTTTTAGGTATTCAGCTGCATATCTTGCTGATTGTCCAAAGGCGGAAACATAAATAAAATCCGCTTCTCCGTTGTTTTTATAACTAGATGATCCAACAACAATTGTTGTTAAATCTCTTTTATCTGAATTTACTACTCTTGCTACAGGGTCAGCAGCTAAATAGCCACCTAAAATAACTTGATTAATCAATAATCACCTTCCTTATTTATTTTTTATTACTATATTAATTATTATTTTTTAAATTGTGTTTATGCTAATATTTTTATATTATGAAAAAAAGTAAATATTCACCAGAACAGCAAAAATACTTTAATGAAATTAATTCAAAAGCTAGATTAGAAATGAAACAAGATGTTATTTCTATTTTAGAAAAAAATGGGATTAGTTATAAAGAAGAATTTTGAGATGATAATGAACCCAAATCTATAAAAATTTCAGATGAAATAAATAATTATTTAATACAAAATTGGTCAATTAAATTAAAAAATTCAAACTATATTTTAAAATTTGCTTTTTATATAAATATTAATGAAATGCGATGAAAATTAGAAAATCAAAGCATAATTTTGGAACCAAAATATAGAAAAGAATCTAAGCCAAAATCTATACGTTTATTTGATCACTATAAATCTTGATGACCACATATTTATGAATTTTATGATAATAAAATTACTTATTTTATTTATAGTGATGCAAAATATATTGATTTTCCTGAAAATATAATCAAAAAGAAAGAAAAGATATTTGGTTTAAAAATTGTTAATAAAAATTCTTTTGAAAAATGAGTGCTTCAAAAATTCGGAAAGTAAATTTTATTATAGTAACTAATTAAAAGTAATTCAGTTATTGGTTTTAACTTTAATTAACTTCACTTTTGTCTTATTTTCAATATAAGGTTTAATAATCACAATTTTAGAGTGATAAATGGAATGACCAACAATGTCAGTTCAAATTGTTGATTTTTTATTTGTTTTGAAATTATAAAACCTTTTAAACTTGTTATAAATTACATTGAAATCTAATGGAGTATCTGAAAGATGAAGTAAAATCGGTTCAAATGTATATTCATTTTTAATAAGTGGACTTGAATATAATAAAAAGTTTTTTCATTTATTAGTTTTACATAAACATATGTTACCGAATAAACAGTTATAACCAAAATTACTAAAAACCCCTTCTTTGCAAGATTCACAATGAAATTTGTACTTGGTAAAAGAAGCGCTTTCTATAAAAGAATTTTCATAAATGCGTTTTGCACCAAGGTGATAAGTGTAAACATAAAATTTTTTGGTTAAATCGTTATCTGACATATTAATATTACTCGCTTTTTTTAATTCATTTTTATTTCTTTTATCTTTTGAAAAAGAATTTTTCTAAATTTATCAATTGCATCTCGAATAATTGATGATTCCGCATTTTCTATAGATCATATAAAGTTTTTGCGGTTGCTAAAAAGTCCATAATTGGAATTTAAATAATTTAATTTTTCAAATAAACATTTTTTCAAATTTACTAAATTATTTTTATTTGGACTGTATTTTGATCAATCTCCTTCATAATGAAAATCATGAAAAAATCTTTTGTTTAATAATTGACAAAATTTAGCATATTCACAAGGTTTTAAATATTTAAAGGCATTTTTAAATCATTTAATTACATTCCTATTTAAATCTAAATTTTTTGACAAATCACAGCTTATTTCATTAAAAAAATGTTTGTTTTGAATAACATATTCTTCTTCTAATTCTGATAATGCTTTTTTATATTTTTTATAAGATATGGTCATAAATTACATTGCTTCCACAAGTTCTTCTTCATCAGAATTTTTAAATTCTTTTTGTCTATCTTTTGCATCTTGATATATGTGTGAAGTAAATTGTGAAGCTAATCTTTTGGTACGTTCTTGATACATATCACCAAAAATAGATTGAATGGCACTTTTAGCATCGTATGCTTGAATTCCATGGCCTGTTTTTGAGTGATATCACATTAAATGACCAGGTAATAGCTCTTCATCTTCTTTTACATATAATTCAAAATCAATTGAATCAATTTCATCATTTAATGCAGTTTTAAATTCTTCCCATGTTTTAAATTCATAAATATTATTAAAACTATATAATTCCTTAAGAATTTCAAAAGAAGTTTCTGTTAATTCCATTCATTCATCAAGATTTTCATAATATTCATGTTCTAAATATTCACTAGAAACTAAATTTTCTTTTAAAGCATTTTTAGCTTCATATAAAAAAACATATGCATCATACATAAAGTATTTAATATAAACTATTTCTTTCTGTTTTTTCTTATTCATATTTTCCTTTTTGTTTAATTTGTTTATCGTTTTGTTTTGATTTTTTTATTGAGCTAATGCTTGCTCTTCGTTATTATTGTTTTCTAAATTTAATTTTTTTTCTAATCTAGCTACTTTTTTAGCCATATCTTTAGCAATTTTTGCACTAAAAGATCAAATTGCATAAACATGAATAGACTTTTCGATACTAATAATTTTTTCATAAGTTAAATCATTTTTATTAAAGTAATCTTCATCAAAATTTTCTTCATAATAAAATTTTGCAAAATTTATTTTTTCATCTAAATATCTAAATAATTTAGGAATGTTATCTTCATTCCAACTTATACCTCTTTTATTAGAATCTTCATATCATTTAGGTTCTTCATCTCAAACATCTTCCACTTTTCTAGAATAATCAAACATTTCATATTCAAAATTTTTGATTGTTAAATCTTCATTAAATTTATACTTTGCAAAATATTTAAGTACTCTTTTATTTAAGTTAAGATTTTTTTGTAACCTAGGACTAATATTTGAATCCATATGAAAAACATGTTTTTCAATATGACTATTTCAATATGAATTTAATAAATCCATATACATTTCTTTAGTGACTTTAACCATTACATCACCTGACCTAGATTTTCTTCTTGATCATTTTCATGTTTTAGTTTTTCTTGCAATGACAAATCAAATTCACTAAATACTGTAAAAGTTGCAACTTCATAAATTACATGTTCTGATTTCATTAATGTTTTATGGTAATCCTCTAACTTGTAAGTTTCTTCAAGACCATGTTTTTTGTTATAAAAATTTAGAAATTCAATTTTTTTACCTGAATTCTTTTCTAAATCATAGTTATAAACATGTGTGTTAAATTCATATTCATTTAACTTATCTTGGGCAAAATATATGAATCTATTTAATTGATTTGATTCAGAAAATGTTTTTAAATAATATAAATCTTTTTCATCATTTCAATCTTCAATAATTTCTTCAATTGTATTTTTAACCACACATTTAATCTCTAATTCATTATCTCAAATTAACTCTTCATCAATATGTGCATAGTTTTCTAAAATTTTTTCTAAATTATTTTGTTTTTTGCAAAATTCATTAAATTCATTTAATAAAAATTTTTTTGTAATTTTTGTATTATTCATAGTATTTTTCCTTTTTGTTTAATTTGTTTGTTATTTTGTTTTGTATTTTTATTGAACTAATCTTTGTTCTTCATTGTTTTTGTTTTCTAAATTTAATTTTTTTTCTAATTTTGAAACAACTATATCTTTAAAGACATACATTGAATCACGTATAATTTGTTCTTCTGCACCACCTAAATCTTCTTCTGCTGTTGTTCCATTTTGCTTATCATATTCATCATCTTCATATAAATAATTTAGTTTTTCAATTGCATGTTTTTCTAAATATTCTGGTCTACCATAATTAGATGAATATGTTTGTGTATATTGAATTTGTTTTTCTAATTGTTCATCGATGGATTGATCATCTTTTAAATCAAAATTTTCAAAATAATCAATAACCTCATTATTTAAGTCCATATTTTTATGTAAATCAAAACTTAAATTTGTCATAAATCTTTTATCATTTTCGCCATATTCTCTTCTTAATTCTTGTAATGTTTCTTGGTATAGTTCATTAATATTTTTTTTCATGTTTTCCTTTTTTACTATTTTTGATTAATTTTGTATATATTTTGGTTTTTAATTATTTTTAAAAATTCAACCTTAGTTTTTTTGAATTTCTAAAAGTTTTGTTTCAGCTTTTAATTTAATTTTGTATAAATTTGTTTTTCAATTCATTATGTAAGGACTTACATTATATTTAAGGTCGATATGCAATGATTCTTTAAAACTTTTAGGTAATTCTGCAAATTTTGTATCAAGTTCTAAAGAAAAATTATTTAACTTTTCAGCAATTTTTTCAGCCCCATTTAGTTCTTCTAGTGCTTTTTGAATCTGATCAATTATGACACCAATAGTAAGCAAACTAGTATTGGGTTTAATTCAATATTTGCTAATATCTGTTTTAATGTCTTCGATAGGTTTATCTAAAACAAAGTTCAATAATTTTTTTACTCTTAAATCTTTTTCAGTAGCATTAGTAGCTTCTGTATATCAAGGAGTTTTCATATTGTCTATATAATCTTTTAATTGATCTTGCAACATTTTAAAAAATTGATATTCTGATAGATCTTCTTTTACAATTACTGTATTATTAAACATTAATCTAACTGCTCTATCACCACCCGCTTTCATAGGATTTCATTCAGGTTTGTAAATTACTTTAGGTCTTAAATTAATTTTTTGCAAAGGCTCAAAGTTATTTTTTTGAGTTTCATCATTAGTATTCATTTGCCCTTTAATTTCATTTTGAACTAAAACTTCCGAGCCTAATGCTTGATCTTGTAAATTTGACTCAATTTTAGGTGTCATAATTTCATAACTTAAATTCTTATTTTTTGCAGCAGCTACATTAATCGCTATTAATGGTAGCCCTACAAAAAAACCTATTGCCAAACTAAATAAACCTAAAATTTTAATTTTTCTTATAGTTTCTCCTTTGATTTATTATTAATTTTGATTAAGATTTTCAATTAAAATTCTAATGTCTTCCAATCTTTGTTCTCAATCTGTTTGATTAGCATTAATTTCTTTTAATAATTTAAATAATGCTTTTGCTTTTTGAACTGATAAATTACTTTTTTTAATATCCACTTTTAAATTATTTTTAGCTTCTTGAATAACTTTTGCACCATCTAATTCTCTAATTGCTTGATTAATTTCAGTTATTACTTCATTAACTTTTTCTAATGTTGTAGATGATGATAATTCACTAGACAAAGTGTCTAAATGTTCCATTTTTGTTTCTAAAATATTATTTAGAGCATTTAAAACTTTATTATTTATAGTGTCTCTATTTGAAGCCGAAGTGTAAAGTGGTGTCTGAGTAATTGATAAATAATTATTTCAAGCCAGTTCTAAATAATTTTGCTTTGATGTTTCATTAGGTGCAAATTCCGAATCAGATGCTACAAAAATTTCTACCCCATTATCTATATCATCAATTCCTTGTCAATCAATTTCATTTTCTGATGTAACTACATTAGAATTTTCAACTATGCCTCCATTAGATTGTTCAATTAAGTAAAAATCATCAATTTTATTAAAACTTTTTTGTTCTCTGTTTCAAGGTTGAACAACAACTAACGGAATAACAATTGCACTTGCAATTAATCCGCTTCCTATTAATAATCATTTCATTCATATTTTTTTATTTTTATTCATTTTTATCTCCCATACTTTAATTTAATATTTCAGCAATATAATTTTCTATTTCAATTAGTCTGCTTTTTCAATCTGATTGATTTACATCAATGAAACTAATTTGATTTTTATATGTTTGTTTTTGTGCACTAGATAAAGAAGCATAAATTCCATAATCTATTTTTGATAGTAACTCTTGTTTTTTTTGCTCAACAACTTTTTTTCCATCTAAATTTGTAATAGCTTGCTTAATTTTTTGAATTGTTTTTTCTATATTTATTTTTTCAAGGTCATCTTTTAAATCACTCAATAAAATACTTCCACCTATATTTCTTTTATTATTTTTTAGTATTTCATTAATACTATTTAATACAAACAAATCTTGATTAGTTTTATTAGTTGCATCTAAATAAGTTGGTGTTTGTTGAACTGATAAATAATTATCAATTTCATTTTTTAAATTATTAAATTCTTTAGAAAAATCTACTGGAATTGCTGTTATAGGTATAACCGTTTCAGGCAATGTGGTAATTGGTTCATCTGCAATTGTTGAACCGCCAGAAGATAGTGATATACTTGGTAATTCTGGTTCAATTTCTTTACCATCAAGTGCACTCAATGCTGCTCTAATTTTTGTAATTGAATTTCCCACTG